>CAIKKV010000670.1 GCA_903828035.1 uncultured bacterium | reverse complement strand
GCCACGGCGGCGACCTTCGAGAACAGGAATGCCGGGACCGGGAAAGTCGTTACCGTTTCCGGAATATCCCTGGGCGGCAGCGCCGCGGCCCGGTACGAACTGGGCGCCACCGCCGTCAGCGCCACCGCCGATATCCTCCCAAGAGCGGTGATGGTGCAAGCAACAGCGGACAGCAAGATCTACGACGGAACCCCGAGTTCCACCGGAGCGCCCGTGATCACGAGCGGATCCCTGGTCGCCGGGGATGCGGCCGAGTGGATTCAGAGGTTCGACAGCAAGCAGGTCGGCATCGACAAGACCCTGATCTCCACGGGATCCGTCAACGACGGCTATGGCGGAACCAACTATTCGCTCACCTTCATCCCGCTTATTGGAGGAACCATTACGGCCAAAGGGCTGACGGTTTCCGGGGCGTCGGTTATGGACAAGGAGTATGATGGCTCGGCCGCGGCCGCCATCACGGGCGGGGTGCTGCCGGACCGGTGTTCCGGAGACGATGTGGAATTAGACTCCACGACCGGCCTGTTTTCCCAGAGTGAAGCCGGGGAACACATTCCGGTGACCGCAGGCCTGACCCTCAAGGGACAGGATGCGGCCAATTACACGCTGCTTCAGCCGGACGGCCTGTTTGGCACCATTTACCTGCTCGCCCCCCCCGTGATCAGCGGTGTGGAAACCGTCCGGAACGGCGGTTCCGTCTGCGGGTTCAAATTGCACTGGAAAGGGGCTTCGGCGAGTTCCTACACGGTCGAATATTCGGACACCCTCGCCCCCGGTTCCTGGGCTGAACTGCCGGGATGTATCCAACTCGCCGGAAACAGCGGAGCCATGTCTGCCGTCGACACCAACAATCTGCCGCCCGTCCGCTTTTACCGGATCCGGATGACACGCTGAGCGAAACACGCGAAACCGGCACCCTGTCTTGCATTCGCATTTCCGTTGATCTAATATGAAACGATTACGGAGCAATCATGCGAAAACCATTGTGCTGGAAAGAAAAACTCGATGACGGGGTCAAACGGGAGGTCCGGGTCTCCTTCCATGGCAAAGGCCTGCGCTGGCAATGGAAGCGGGCCGACGAAGTAGCCTGGGTCTACGATCCAACCCCGACGGAATCCGATTGGGATCAGCTGGAGGCCATCGCCCTGAACTGGTACACGCGCGCCCGCCTGCCCCGCGAGCATGTCGATCGCATCAAGAGGCTGCGGCAGGAAACGAAGGGATGATTCCGAATCCGCTCGATTTCTCAGGCCGAGTGGCGGTTGTCACCGGAGGCAGCGGCGTTCTCGGGGGCGCCATCGCCAGGGCCCTGGGCGAGGCCGGCGCGGCCGTCTGGCTCGTCGGGCGAAGCCGTCCCGAGGCGGCGGAAGCCGCCGCCCAGGCCATCCGGGAATCCGGCGGGCTTGCGGAAGCCGCCCAGGCCGACGTGCTCGACAAAGAGGCCCTCCTCTCCCTCGCCTCCCGGATCCTAGCCAAACACGGCCGGATCGATTTTCTCGTCAACGCCGCCGGAGGCGCCCGCAAGGATGCCACCACGGCGCCGGACCGCTCCTTTTTCGATCTTCCCGAAGCGGCCGTCCGCCACGTTTTCGACCTGAACCTGCTGGGCACCCTGCTGCCCTGCCAGGTCTTCGGCCGCCTCATGGCGGACCGGCAGGCGGGCGTTATCCTGAATCTTTCTTCCTACGGCGCCCTGCATCCGCTCACCCGCAGCGTGGCCTACTCGGCCGGCAAAGCCGCCGTCACCAATTTCACCCAATGGCTGGCCGTCCACCTCGCCCAGGAGTATTCGCCCCGCTTGCGCGTCAACGCGCTGGTGCCGGGATTCTTCCTGACCGAGCAAAACCGGTTCCTGTTGACCGAGGAACACACCGGACTGCCGACTGAGCGCGGCCGCCGCATTATTGCCCACACGCCGGCCGGACGATTCGGGGAGCCCGCCGACCTCACGGGCCCCGCCCTCTGGCTGCTATCGGATAGCGCCGGCTTTGTCACCGGCGCCACCCTGGCCGTCGACGGCGGCATGTCCGCCTTTGGCGGGGTTTAAGAGTACACCGGGCCCAGGACTTCGCAGGCGCGGAAATCATCCCCGCCAAACCGGTCCCAGAGCGTCGGGCGGAAGATGGACTTCTTGTCCACATTGTGCATATCCACGGGAATGCGCAACATGGCGTTTAACGTCACCATATCCGCCCCGATCCGGCCAAACGAATTGGCATCGTGGTTCGGGCCGATGCGGGACATGTACTCGAAGGAGGACATCCCATCGGGCTTCCAGTAGGTTTCCGGCCAGGTCTTGTCCGTCACGCGGCTGATGTGATCGGCCACCGACACCGGCAACTCCACGGTCTCCCCTTCCACCACGGAGCAGGTCAGGCGGTCGCCCACGCAATTGTACCGGTATGCCGTCATGGGGATCCCGCCGGGGGTCCGGTAGTGGCTGGACAGTCCGTCGCCCGGGAAATATTGAAGCGCGGCGGCCATGTAGGTCGTCCCCTTGATGGCCTGCTCCATCAGCTTCTTCTGCAATTTGGGATCCGCCTTGATCGCGGCCATGATCTCCTGGACCGACTTGCCCTTGCCGCCCGGAACGAGTTTGAACACGTCCAGCGCATAATCCAGGGCGCCAGCCCCGGAGTTTCGCTTGTCGATCAGGCCATCGGGGCAAATACGGCTGACATCCCGGCCCGTGGCCTTCTTGATGCTGGCGGCCGTCCAGTTGGTCCGGATATCGGCAAACAACTGGGCCGAGCCCGTCAGCAGGAACGCGACCAGCATGCCGATGGCATTCTTGCTGTCATTCTCGGTGGCCACGACAAAAGGAGACCGGAAGCCGTCCCAGTCAAACGAGCTGTTCAGGACGGACTCGGCCATGTCGTAGTTCGGGTACAAGTCGGTCCACTGCCGCTGGCCCTGCGTGCCGGAGGCGATGGCGTTGGCCCCCTGGGCGTATTCCACATCGGCCTTGAAGCCCTGCGCCCGTCCCATGACGGGATCAGCCAGCTTCTCGTTTCCGATCATGAGATCGCGGACGATCAGCGTCATCTTGAGCGAGTCGCGAAGCAGGTCGTCGTTGCCCAGCGGGCGCTTTCCCTGCCCGTACGAGAAGGCAAACCGGGATTTCATGAATCGGAACGCCCGCTCCAGCTCCTCGTGGTCATAGAGGCCCCGCTCCATGCGGCCGCGGACGCCCACCATGTCATAGGAGACCGTGCCCATGCCCAGGTACTGCAGCATGAGATTGCGCCGCACATCGGATCCGATGATGCCCATGGACGCCGAGCCCAGGGAGAGGTAATTCTTGCCGCGCATTTCGGCCACGGCCGTCGCGGCCCGGGCGAACCGGAGGAGCCGCTCCGCCACGTAGGGCGCCAGGGGGCCGGAATCATCCTCGAGGTCGGGGTTGTAAATGCAGAAAATCGGGCGCTTCTTTTCGTCCATGGCGGCGGTGAAGGCCTTCAGCCAAACCGCGCCCGGGCGGTCGGTCTGGTTCAGGCCGTAGGCGGCCTGCTGCCATTCGGAAGAGCCGATGCCCATCGCCGCGCCCATCAGCTCGTCGCTGTAGGCCCAGGACCGGCTGACCCAGATATTGGCGCTCACGCCTTCGCGGACATAGGCCGCCTGCGCCAGGGCCGCCGTGCGGGGGCCGTAGACAATCTCGGGCGCCGTCACAATGCGGACCGGCGTTCCATCCGGCAGGCGGACCTGGTCCAGGATCAACTGGCGCACCTTCTCGACAATGCGCCACGTCCCCGCCACATTCTCCTCATACGCGCCGGTGCGGCCATCCGCCACCGGCGTGATGGCGATCGTCGGCACGCACCCCGGCAACGCCCGGGGCGTCCGGGCAAACCCGCGCGGTGTGGCGATCAGGCGATGACAATCAAAATCATTGGACTTGCCGCTCATAACGTACTCCTCTGCCAGCGTTCAATCAGTCAAAACGACTTAAGGTTTTTTCAGCAATTCGACTTCCGATTTCACAATCGCATCAACGATCCCGGCGGCCGATCCGGCCTCGCGGATCCCGGACAGCAGGGCCGTCTTCTGGCACATGGCGCACAGCAGGGCCAGGGTGTGGAGATGGGCGCGGTCATCCCCGCAGCAGATCAGGAAAAAGATGTCGGTCAACTCGCCGTCGGGCGCTCCAAACGGGACGCCGGAAGCGGTCCGGCCCACGGCAATGAACGTCTCCATGAACATGAAAGGCGCATGCTGCCGGGGATGCAGAAGGGCGAGCCCTCCGGGGATGGCGGTGGGGCACAGCTCCTCGCGCTCTTCCAGCAGCTTGAGCAGCTGCGGGGAATCGCACGTTTTCTGGGACCGATCGGCCACCTTGACCATGTCGCGCAGCACCGAGCTGGCCGTCCGCGATTTCAGGCCAGGCTCGACCCAGGGGGCCTGGATCAACAACGGCATCACCATGCCCTGGCGATCGCGGGACGCGGCCTGGTGATATTCGTCCAGCTTCTCGCCGGACAGCCGCAGGATGCGCTGGGAAGCCCAGGCGTCGATATCGTAGCGCGTAAAGACAATTCTGCCGGCTTGAACCTGGAAGGGCACTTCCTTGTTCCTGACCAGGCGGTCGAGCGCTTCTCGCGGCACATGCAGATAGGCCGCGGCCTCGTCGGAATTGAATACTTTATATGGCACGATACGATCCTTCCTGTTATTCTCAAACACGAATCGAACGCGGGCGAGTGGTGAAATTGGCAGACACGCAAGACTTAGGATCTTGTGCCGCAAGGTTTGCGGGTTCGAGTCCCGCCTCGCCCAATTCAGATTGTCTTCAGGAACCGGTCCAGCCGGTCCATTCCCTCCCGGATGTTGTCCATGGAGCAGGCGTAGGACAGGCGGATGTTCGCATCCGCTCCAAACGCCGCGCCCGGAACCACCGCGACCTTTTCCGTCTCGAGCAGGCGGGCCGCGAAAGCCAGGGAATCCAAGCCGAATGACTGGATGTTGGGGAACATGTAGAACGCGCCGGACGGCTTGACGCAGGT
>CAIKKV010000669.1 GCA_903828035.1 uncultured bacterium | reverse complement strand
TGCCGGGCGCCGGACCGCTGCCCGGGGCCGAGGCCGGACCGCTGCCGGCCGCGCTGGGCGGCGCCGGGGGCGGCTCGGGCGGCTTCTTCTCCTCGAAGCGCAGCATCACGAACTTGTTGCCCGCGGTGTAGACCTCTTTGCCCTTGCCCTTGAGCCAGGCCGGGAGCGCCGGCTCGAGCTCGGACTTCACGCGGGGCTTCTCGGTGAAGAGATAGAACGGCCGGCCCTGGTCGACCTTGAACTCCTCGAGGAACGGCTTGAGGTTCTTGGTCTCGGGCACCGGGATGACCGTGTTCGACGAGTAGTAACACTCGCCGCGCCAGTTGGTGCGGAAGGCCACGATGGGCTCCTTGCACCAGGCGCGGGGGAACATCTCGAGTTTGTTCGGGATGCGGCTGGCGCTGGTGAGCAGCAGGCGTTCGAAGTCCGCGCGCTCCGACTCCGGGAACTTCTCGCAGTTCTCGTAGTAGTGGCTCCACATCCCGGCCTGACTCCACGACACCGCCACCTTGGGCAGGTACTCGTGCAGCGAGAAGTAGCCCATCCACAGGCCGGCCACGCAGAGCACCGCGGCGCCGTAGTGCCTCAGCCACTCGCGGTAGAAGGCCATGCACAGGTAACCCACGCCCGCGACCAGGGCGATCCACAAGAGCGGCCCGCCCAGCGCCGCCAGGAAGTCGTTGTCCCCCTGCGCCTTCGTCAGGGCGTCCCCGGTGAGCTTGGAGAGCGCCTCGGGCGAGGTGAACTTGGCCCACTCCCGGTCGTACTTGTACGTGAACAGGTTGACCAGGTTCTGCGCCGAGTCCCCGTAGTTGCGGGGCATCAGATACAGGTCCTGGCCCACCCAGATGACGATGCCCAGACCCGCGAGCGCCAGGACGGGCAGCGTGCGGCGCTCCGACGCCAGGACGTCCTCGAGCAGGACGGCGATGAGGATGCAGAAGCCCGGGATGGCCGGGAAGATGTAGTGGTGAAACTTGGTGGAGGACTTGGTGAACATGAAGTAGGCCACGAAGGCCCACAGGAACACGAAGAGCTCGAAGCGCCGCTGGGGCCCGAACGCCGCCACGCTGCCCTTGAAGTGGCCGAAGAGGCGGGCAAGGGCCGCCGGCAGCAGGCCGATCCAGGGGAAGAGGCCATAGCCGATCCACTTGATGAAGTACTCGAAGCCGCCGTCGTCCGTGCTGTGGACACCGACGAAGATGCGGTTCCAGTGGTCGTGGAGCCAGAAGCGGTCGTACCAGCCGGGGTGGTGACCCCCGAGCATGGCCACCACCCAGGGGTGGCCCGTCATGAACACGATCAGCAGGCCGACCGGCCAGTTCACCTGCTTCCAGATGCGCCAGTCCTTGGCCAGCGCGCAGTAGAGCAGGATGGCGAGGCCCACGGGCGCCCACTCGACCCAGCCCTTGGCGGGCACAACCAGGCCGCAGCACAAGTAGAAGATGTACACGTACAGGTGCCGGCGTGAGGCGACCCGCCACAGAATGCGCAGCACCCACAGCGCCAGGGGCAAGAGGAGCAGGGCGATGACCCAGCCCTTGCCGCGCCCGACCTGGAAGACCTCGCCGAGGAACCACTGCGCGCGGAAGAACACGTTGCCCTCGCCCGGGTAGGCGCGGACGACGTCCGGGCTGCGATCCATGGCGAGGATGGCCCAGAGCTGGAAGAACATCGCGAAGCCGAAGGCGCCGAGCGCGACGCCGCGGGAGACGGGGCTGACCCGGTCCTCGACGTCCGGGTCGTCCCCGGGGCGGAAGAGACCCATCAAAAGGAACATCACGCCGATGGTCATGATGCAGACCATCGGGCCGTCCGTGACCGCCTGCCGGCTCAGGAACGCGAAGACCGGCGCCGTCGCGGTGATGCCGGCGGCCAGGAACCCGGCCCGCCGGTTGTAGAACCTGGAGACGGCCATGTAGATGGCCAGCAGCGCCAGGATGGCCAGGGGCGGGAAGAAGAACCGCACGCCGAGCTCGTTGTTGCCCGCCAGGTTGATGCCCGCGGACATCATCCACATGATCAACGGCGGCTTGCTGTAGAAGCCCTCTTTCTCGCGCTTCACATCGCCCGAGTCCCACGGCGAGCCCCACCAGGGGTCGATGTAGTTGTCGGTCTCGACCATGTTGCGGGCGACCTCACCGTAGTGGGTCTCCCAGGGGTCGTAGAGGCCGTAGCTGCCCAGCCCGGGCAGGTAGAGGGCCAGCAGCACGAGCGTCACGCCGAGGATCGTCTTCCAATCCTGGGCGAAGCGCTTGGGGGTCTCGAGGAGGTAGTTGGAGCTGAGCACCGCGTCGTTGGCCTCTGCGGGGTTTTGAGCGCCGGGGTTTTAGCCCCCCGGGCCTTGCGGGGCAAAGAGAAAGCGCGCGCCGGCGCGATGCCGGGCACGCGGTTGGTCGACTCGGCGACTCAGGGCCACAGCTCGCTGCGACGACCGGGCGCGCCGGGCTGACCGCCAGCGCCGCCGCCGCCGCCGTTGCCGAGGTTGAACGACACGACCTCGATCAGCGGCATGGAGCCGCCGAACACGGCCACACCCACGCTGGGGCCACCGCCGCCGCCGCCGCCGTTGCCGCCGTTGCCGCCGTTGCCGCCGAGGCCGCCCGCGCCGCCGTCGCCGGCGACC
>CAIKKV010000668.1 GCA_903828035.1 uncultured bacterium | reverse complement strand
GTCTCCGGCAGGGGGCCGGGCGGAGGCGGAATCACGATTTCCTGCGGCAGGAAGGTGCGCACCCGGAGGCGCTTGCTGAAAAACGGCTCCTGCCCGGGCGCGCCCAGAGACCACTCGCCATCCAGTTCGCGGTGCTCCTCGAAGTTCGGCGTGATGAACTGGATGCGCAGCGTGAGGGGCTGGCCCTTCTCGCTCTCCGGCACCTGGTGGAAAAGCCACCGGCGCTCGGCGCCGGGACGAACCACCCCGCCCGCGGTATCGGGCGCCGGAGCCAGGTTCACCCGGGACACCAGCAGCGTGCGGTACAGCTCCGCCGCCTGCGCGGGCGTCAGCCGGGAAGCGCGCAGGTTCCAGTTCATCAGCGCCTGGGCAAGCAGCAGGGAGAGGGCCAGCATGACCGCATTGACCGCCACCAGCGCCAGCCATTTGCCGGCCCAGACCTGGCCGAACCGGACCGGCTTCACCAGCACCTGCTGCAGGTGGCGGGTCTCCAGCTCGCCGGCCACCAGCCCCGGCGCCACGCCGAGCGTGCCCACGGACAGCAGGAAGGTGACGGCCGCCAGGGTGTACCGCAACAGAACCTGCACGCGGCCCGTCACCGTGCCGTCATCCTGGATCGCCACGGGCAGCAGCGCCACCAGCGCGAGGGCCAGGAACAGGATGCAGATCAGGAAACGCGACCGCGCCAGGCTGCGAAGCGTGAGTAGGAAGATGGCTCCGGTAATCCGCATGGCGCCGTCAGCGGTCCTTCCGGGCTTGATCGAGGAACGGGGCCAGCCGGATGTCATCGGCCACCTGGGCGCCGGTTTGGTCCGGGGCCTTGTCCCGGGCCAGGCGCACGGTGTCCAGGAAGAATCGCTCCAGGTTCCGGCGGGGGTGGTCCCACCGGGGCTCGACGCCGGTCTGTTCGGCCAGCCACGCCAGCAGCGGCGCCCGGCGCTCGGCCGGAAGCGCCGGCAGGAAAACGCGGATCTGGTCCTGCTCCTCGAGCAGCTCCCCCACGCCGCCCAGCGCGCACAGCACGCCGTTATAGAGGATGGCGATGCGGTCGCAGACATCCTCCACATCGCCCAGCAGGTGGGAGGAGAGCACGATCGTCTTGCCGCGCAGGGCCAGGGCCAGGATGCAGTCCTTCACCTGGCGGCAGCCGATGGGATCCAGCCCCGAGGTCGGCTCGTCGAGCAGGATCAGGTCGGGGTCGTTGATCAGCGCCTGCGCCAGGCAGATGCGGCGGGCCATGCCCTTGGAAAACTCCCCCACCAGCCGGTCGCGGGCGTGGGTCAGGCCCACCATCTCCAGCAGCTCATCGCGCCGGCGCCGGCGCTCCGCGGGGGACAGGGGGAAAAGGCGCCCGAAAAAGTCCAGCGTCTCGGCCGCGGTTAAAAAGGGATAGAGCGAGGATTCCTCGGGCATGTACCCGATGCGGCCCTTGACGGCGACGTCGCGCGCGGGCGCGCCCAGGACGGACAGCCGCCCGCCCGTGGGATGCAGCAGGCCCAGCAGCAGTTTCATGGTCGTGCTTTTGCCGGAGCCGTTGGGGCCCAGCAGGCCGAAAACCTCGCCGGGCCGGACGTCGAAGGTCAGGTCCTTGACCGCCCGCACGCGCGGGCGGCGCCAGAAATCGCGAAAGGTCTTCTCCAGGCCTTCGGCTTGAATGATCGGCGTCGTCACGGGGTCACCTCCCGGTTCCGGAACACGGCCAGGCCGACCGACAGGAGTCCGGCCGTGTAAACGGCGGCATAGAGGCCGGCCCAGCCCACATAGGAAAACGGAATCCGCCCGGAGCCCGACAGGGCGTCCATCAGCCAGAAATGCTGCCAGTCGGGGATCACGGCTCCCGCCACCCGGGCCCAGAGGCTGCCGCGGGCGGCTGCCGGCCCGAACAAGGGGCCGTTGACCAGCCCCAGCAGGAAGACCAGGGCGGCCATCACCAGGACCGGCACGGCCGAAAGGCGGGCCGCCAGGGCCAGCGTGAGGGCGGCCATCATGACCAGGGCAAAGAACACGAGAAGCAGCGCGGGGGCCAGCCGTTGAAAGGTGGCGGCAAGGGAAAGAGCGTCCGGCGGCAGCGGCAGCAGAGCCACCAGGCCGGCGGCCATCAGGAGGGCCGCAACCAGCAGCCCTTGCAT
>CAIKKV010000667.1 GCA_903828035.1 uncultured bacterium | reverse complement strand
CGCTGTCGATTGACCCGGAAGGGCAAGCACGCGCAATCGCTCATCGTGAAGCTTAGGAAGCAAACCGCCCTTAGCGGCAACATTGCTTCCAATCGCGAATGGGACAGGACCCTCAGCATCGCGTATCAACTGGGACTGCGTTACTTCGGCGTGCAAGGGGACACGCCCGCCGCCCAGGTGCCCGCCGCCCTCAACCGACTGGGCGTAGACTACTACTTCGTCTGGAACGGTACGGCCGCCGAACACCAGCAATTCAAAAACTGTCCCGAAATAACAGGGGGAACGCTAAAGAAGCTTCACGTTTATCAACTCGCAAGTCCACCGCCGACTGGTCATTAGCCAGTTTCGCCGCTCAGTCCGATGGCGTACCGGTATCGTAGAGCGGAAAGATCGCGGGTGCCTTGATCAGATAAGATTCCTGGCTCCAGACAAAAACGGGCCGGCCATCCGGATCAGGAAGCCTGCCCGCGTACGATGGAGTAACAATCTTTCTGTAATTTCCTCCTTACTGAAGTTCCCCCCGTTTTCTGGACAGGTCGCTAAGCCAAGATTTTGGTAGGCTCTGAACTGAAAACGGGGGGGACTTCGCTCTGCTGTCAGAAAACAAGGGCCCTTCCCGATCTCGCCGCGGTGGCTGCATATTCCGATTCAAGTCGGACAGTCATTCCGATTGATGTCGGACGCCTATTCCGATCAAGTCTGACACCCCTAAAAGAGGGTAGCGGCGCTGGACAACAAGGGCCAATATGGCGCACTTCAAAAAGGAGATGCGCATGGCCTGGGAGACGTTGTCCATGAGAATGATATCAGAGGTGCTCCGGCTCGGCCTGGGGCACAAGCTGTCGTTGCGGCAGGTGGCCAGGGGATGCAACCTGGCCCGCAGCACGGTGGCGGATTACCTGGGGCGGGCGCGGGCTGCCGGCGTGAGCTGGCCGCTTCCCGCGGACCTTACGGAGGAGCGGCTCAACGCGCTGCTGTTCCCGGTCAAGGAGTCTATGGAGCGGCCGAGCATGCCGCCGATGGGCTACCTGCGCGACGAGATGAGGCGCCCGAGCGTGACGCTGCAACTGCTCTGGGAGGAGTATTACGCCATGAACCGCAAGGGGTGTGTCGGACTGAAATCTTAATAACGCATCCGGCTTGCCACGCCAGTAGCCCGGATTCCGTTTACGCCAGGCTTGGATACGCTGAACCTGTTCGGACCCCACATGGTAATGGCGCCCGGTGGCGCATGAAGCCAGTTCTTCTGGCTGGTCGTCTTGCGGGCCGCCCGGCATGCCGGCTTCAGGCAACAATGTTGACGATATCCGCCGCGGGTCGGCTCATACAACTCTCCGCAGCCTCGGCACTTACGACGACGCGTCCATTTCCTCCCCATACAATGGGGAGCCCGTCGAAAGCGTCACGCAAAATCGGACCGCCCGACCCGGCTCAATCGCTCTGAAGGGAGGAAGAAGATACATACTCAAACCGCCAGCTTTACCCCAGTTTCATTCCGGCGTTGGGAATATCGGAAAACCTCGGAATAGGGATGCCAGTTTTCCCCTAAATCCGCCCCCTTGGCTACATACCGAAGCGTGTCGGTTCCGTACACGAACGGATTTCGAAGCCGGAACTTCCCCTATAGGCAACAGCCGATGCCGGTCAAGGTATATCGCGCCTTTGCGCGGGGCGCCTGCTTGAGATTCAAAGGTTGTCTTCGCCCGGATCAACATGATATAGAATAATCATGCAAAGTGACGTGCAGCTTCCCCGCCGCATTCGGCTCCAGCAATGGCTTTTCGCCCACGCTGCCGCCGTGCCGTTTCTGCCCTCCTATCCGGGCTATGCGCTGACGATCGGCCGCGAGCCCCGCTTTGTCTGGTTCCAGGTGGCCAAGGTGGCCACCCGGTCCGCCCTGAACCACTTCGAAACCCACGGCGTCGCCTTCGACGTCCGCCAGGGCTACGACCTCTACTTCCCCCCCCGGCTCTACCGCCGTCACTTCAAGTTCTCGTTCGTGCGCAACCCCTGGGACCGGCTGGTCTCCTGCTGGCAGAACAAGATCATCGACAACCCGAAAGCCCACATCTTCGGCAGCGACCGGGAATCGCTCGAGTCATTCAAGGGGTTCGTGGATCATGTGGCCGGGCAGGACCTGACCTCCTGCAACATCCACATCCGGCTGCAGTGCGTCCAGATCGACCTGAACCACCTCGACTTCCTCGGGCGCTTCGAGCGGTTCGCGGACGACTTCCGGTTCGTCTGCGGCCAGCTCGGCCTGCCGGGCGAGCTGGAGCGCCGCCTCAACGCCTCCTCGCGCCACCCCGATTACCGGACGTACTACACGCCCGAGCTCGCCGCCAAGGTGGGCGCCCTGTACCGCCGCGACATCGACCTGTTCGGCTACACCTTCGATCCCGACCCCCTTGCCAAGGCGGATCTGAAACCATGACGAAACCCGCGCTATTCCTTCACATCGGCGAGCCCAAAACTGGGACAACCGCCATCCAGACGTTCCTGCTGGCCAACCGCGTCGCGCTCCGGCGGAAGGGCTTCCTGTATCCCCTGGCCGGGATCCACGACTCCGCCCACCGGAAGCTTTCGCCGGCCTTCTATGCGGCCTCGCTCATGAACAACGACGCCGCCGAAACCCTGGAGGCCGTCCTTCGCGAGGTCCGGGAGGCCGGCTGCGCCACCACGGTCCTCAGCTTCGAGGGGTTCTGCCTGGACAACCCCCGGTCGCTGGCCGGCCTGGCCCGCGAGTTCGACGTCAAGGTGGTCTATTACCTCCGGCGCCAGGACCATCTCTTCGAATCCCGCTACGCCCAGCATGTCCGCAGCTGCCTCATCCGCCAGGTCCGCCCGCCCGACCTGGTGCTGAAGGACTTTACCCAGTTATCCGACTACCTGCGGGTGCTGAAGCTCTACGCGGCCCTCTTCGGCCGGGAGAACATGACCCTCCGGCTCTTCGAGCCCCAGTCGCTGTTCCAGAACGACCCCGTTCTCGACTTTCTCCAGGTCATCGGATTGCCGATGTCGCCCGAGTATGTCCCCAGCACCTCCTCGAACGCCGCCCTGAAACGCCCCTACCTGGCCTTCCTGCGCCAGTGCAACGCCCTGCCCCTGCTCGAGGGCGAGCACCTGAAGCTGGAGCTGGAGCTGACAGCTCTTTCCCAAGGCGACAAGGCCCCCACCGTGCGGCACCTGGTGTCCCCCGCCGACCGGCGCTCCGTCCTGGACCGCCATGCCGCCATGAATGCCGAGATCGCCCGCGATTGGTTCGGAAAACCCGACGGAACCCTATTCGCAGAACCGCTTCCGGCGGATTCCCAACCCTGGGCCCCTCTGGAACAACTGGACGCCGAAACCCAACGTAGCCTGTTCGATCAACTCTCCCCGGGCACGCAGGACCTCCTCGAGTTTCTCAGCCGCGACATCCGCCGCCGACTCCCCGGAGAGGCGTTCCTCCCCATCATCCCCAGAGACGACGAAACGATCCGCCGTCTTATGGCGACCCGCGATCAGGCCGCGCTGCAACGCCGGATGGCGGCGCTGGAAAACCGCGTCGCCGCCGCTTTGAAGGCGCCGCCGCCCCCGCCTCCCGCCGGCTTCTGGCTCCGCCTCCGCCGCTTCGCCGGCAAACTGCTCCGGAAAACAGGACTCCTCCGTGATTCTCGATAAACTCGAACATCGCTTCGGCCGCACCGCCATGCCGCACCTGACCCTGGTCCTGGTGATCGGGCAGGTTCTTTTCTTCCTGATCGGCGCCTCGACCCCTCAAACGCTCGCGCTCATGTGGCTCGATTTCAACCGCGTCCTGCTGCAGGGCGAAGTGTGGCGGCTGGTGACGTTCCTCTTCATCCCCCCCGCCTCGCATCCGCTCTTCCTGCTCTTTGCCTGGTACTTCTTTTACCTGATGGGCACGGCGCTGGAGAACCACTGGGGCCACTTCCGCTTCAACCTGTTCATCCTGATCGGCTGGCTGGCCACCCTCGCCTCGGCCTACGCCTCCTCCCGGCTGCCCTTCCCCCTGCCCGTCACCAACGCCTACCTCGCCGGCTCCGTCTTCCTCGCCTTCGCCTATCTCTACCCCGACTTCGAAATCCTCCTGTTCTTCCTGCTTCCCGTCAAAATCAAGTGGCTGGCCCTGATCACGTGGGTCTCCTATTTCGTCTCCTTCGTCATGACTCCGAGCTGGACCGAGCGCTCCGCCATCCTGGCGGCCACGGCCAACTTCCTGCTCTTCTTCGGCCGCGCGATCGTGGACAGGATGCGCCACGCCAACCGGCGCATGATCGTCCAGACGGCGGCGCTCCGCCCCGAAAAGAAGCCCACCCATGTCTGCCGCGTCTGCGGGGCGGACAGCGCCTCGAGCCCGGAGCTGGACTTCCGCTACTGCACCGACTGCAAGCCCTCCCAATGCTACTGTCCGCAGCACCTCGACCGCCACGCGCACACGAAGGACTACCCCGCATGAGACTCGCGCGAGCCGCCACCGGCGAAGTCCTGGCCGCCGACCTGCGGACCGCCGGCGGCCTGCTCGGCCGGATGCGCGGCCTGATGGGGAAACGAGCCATGCCCGGCAGCGGCCTGCTCATCGAGCCGGCCGACTCCATCCACACCTGCTTCATGCGCATGGCCATCGACCTCGTGTTCCTGGACCGGGAGTGGCGCGTCCTGAGAATCTGCGCCGCCGTTCCGCCCTGGCGCATCCGCCTGGCCCCCCCCGTCGCCCGGCACGTGCTGGAGATGCCGGCCGGATGGGCGCACACACACAAGCTGACCGAGGCGGATGCCTTGACCATGATCCCCTAGATAGGTCCTATAGCCCCTATAAGCCCTATCCTCGCATTTTGCCCGAACATGCCTGCCGCGAAACATGCCCCCTTGTTTTTTGCCGGGCGCCGCGCTACGATTCCCCCTTCATCCACCAACCCGCGAGGAACCATGCCCTACCAGCCCGATCCCGCCCGCTACGGCGCCATGCCCTACAACCGCTGCGGCCGCAGCGGCCTCAAGCTCTCCGCCCTCTCGCTCGGCCTCTGGCACAATTTCGGGGGCGTCGATCCCTTCGAAAACGGCCGTGCCATGGTCCGCAAGGCCTTCGATCTCGGCATCACCCACCTCGACCTCGCCAACAACTACGGCCCGCCCCCCGGCTCCGCCGAGAGCTGCTTCGGCGAAATCCTCAGGAAGGACTTCGGCGGCGGCCTCCGCGACGAGCTGGTCATCTCCACCAAGGCGGGATGGAAGATGTGGGACGGCCCCTATGGCGACTGGGGGTCCCGCAAATACCTTATCTCCAGCCTCGACCAGAGCCTCCAGCGGATGGGCCTCGATTACGTGGACATCTTCTACCACCACCGGCCCGATCCCGAAACGCCCCTTGAGGAAACCATGGCCGCGCTCGACCACATCGTCCGCTCCGGCAAGGCGATCTACGCCGGCGTCTCCTCCTACCAGGCCGAGGACGCCCGCCGCGCCGCCACGATCCTGCGCGGCCTCGGCACGCCCCTCACCATTCACCAGCCCAGCTACAACCTCTTCAACCGCTGGGTGGAAAAAGGCCTGCTCGATGTCTGCGACGCGGAAGGCATCGGCGTCATCGGCTTCTGCCCCCTGGCCCAGGGCCTGCTGACCAACCGCTACCTGCACGGCATTCCGGAGGGCTCGCGCGCCAGCAAGCCCAACACCTTCCTGAAGAAGCAGGCCATCACCGACGAAGCGCTGGCCCGGGTGGTCAAGCTCGACGCCATCGCCAAGGCCCGCGGCCAATCCCTGGCCCAGATGGCGCTGTGCTGGATCCTGCGCCGCAAAACCGTGACCTCCGCCCTCATCGGCGCAAGCAGCCCGGCGCAGATCGAGGAAAACGTGCAGGCCCTCAAGGCCGCCCCGCTAACCGCCGCCGAGCTCAAGGCCATCGACGACGCCTGCCAATAACCCATAGGTCCTATAACCACTATCCGTCCTATCCCGGAAACTTCCATGCAAAAATCCGTTCCCCTGTGGCCCGATGGCATCCCCACGCCTGACGGCGTCATCCCGCCCAAGGAAACCCCGCAGCTCGACCTCTACCCGGTCCAGTCGGAACAGCCGACGGGCTTCGTGGTCATCTGCCCCGGCGGCGGCTACGGCCACCGGGCGGCGCATGAGGGCGAGCCCATCGCCCGCATGCTCAACCAGGCCGGCATCGCGGCCGGCGTCGTCCACTACCGGATCTCGCCCCATCGCTGGCCGGTTCCCCAGCTCGACGCCATGCGCGCCATCCGGCTGGCGCGGGCCAACGCGGCCGACTGGAACCTCAAGCCCGACAAGATCGGCATCCTGGGCTTTTCGGCCGGCGGCCATCTCGCCGCCAGCGTGGCCGTGCACGCCGATCACGGGGACGCCGGCGCGGCCGATCCCGTCTCACGCGTCTCGGCCCGCGCGGACGCCGCCATCCTCTGTTACGCGGTCATCAGCTTCGGCGAGTGGGGGCATCGCGGCTCCCGAAACAACCTTCTGGGGCCCACGCCCGACGCGACCGCCATCGGCATGATGACACTGGAAAATCATGTCGACACCTCCACCCCGCCGACGTTCCTCTGGCACACGGCCGAAGACCCTGGCGTTCCCGTCATGAACAGCCTGCTGTTCGCCCAGGCCCTGGCCCTGCACAAGGTGCCGTTCGAACTGCATGTGTTTCCGCAGGGCCGGCATGGGCTCGGGCTGGCGGCGGACGATCCGATTGTCGGCCAGTGGCCCTCCCTATGCGGAAAATGGCTTAAGAAACTCGGATTCTAGGAGCCGGCGCCCTCTCCTAAGCGGCCGTTCATTCGCGCCGCATCACGCTTTCCCTTTCCCGCCGCCCTTCACTTGCCTTGACTCCGGGCGAACAAAAGTCGTATATACATAGGATAGTGAGTCAGGAAGATCTATCGCTATTCGCCCCCCCGGGAGGGCTGAAACGCTACGGGGATCCGCAGGCCCATCAAATAGGCATGCTCCACGCCCTGCTCGACTCCATCCCTGACATCATCTTTTTCAAGGATATCCACGGCGTTTACCTGGGCTGCAACCCCCCCTTCGCCGAGTTTGTCGGGCGGCCCCGGGCCGAGTTGATCGGAAAAACCGACTACGACCTCTTCCCCCGGGATGTCGCGGATTTCTTCAAGGAGAACGACCAGCGCATGCTGGAGTTGCAGGAGCCCCGCCACAACGAGGAATGGATCACCTATCCCGACGGCCGGAAGATCCTGATCGACACCCTCAAAACGCCCTATTGGGGCCCGGACGGGACCCTGATCGGCGTTCTCGGAATCAGCCGCGACATCACCGAGCGCAAGCGGGCCGAGGAAGCCTTGCGCGACAGCGAGGTCAACTTCCGGACCTTCTTCGAAACCATCGACGACCTGATCGTGGTGGCCACCCGAGAGGGGCGCATCCTCTTTGTCAACAAGGCCCTTGAGCGCAAGCTGGGCTATACCGCCGCAGAGCTTGCCGCCATGGGCGTGCTGGAGCTGCACCCCTCGGACGCCCGCAAGGAAGCCGAGGAGATCTTTGCCGCCATGTTCCGGGGCGAGCGGGAAAGCTGCCCGCTGTCGCTGGCCGCCAAGAACGGCACGCTTCTCCCGGTGGAAACCCGCGTCTGGTTCGGCAAGTGGAACGGGGCGGACTGCCTCTTCGGCATCAGCAAGGATTTGAGCACCGAGCGGGAAGCCACGCAGCGCTTTGAGCGCCTGTTCCGCAACAATCCCAGCCTGATGGCGCTCTCCACCCTTCCGGAACGGCGATTCCTGGACGTGAATCAAGCCTTCCTGGAAACGCTCGGGTACGCCTGGTCCGAGGTCATTGGGAAAACCGCCGCCGAACTCAACCTGTTCGCGAACCCGGCGCAACACACCACGGAGGGGGCTGAATTGCTGGCGGCGGGACGCATCGCCAACGTCGAGATGAAGGTCCGGCGCAAGGATGGCGGGCTGCTTGACGGGCTCTTCTCGGGCGAGTTGATCCACAACCAGGGGCGGCTCTACCTCCTGACCGTGATGGCCGACGTCTCCGAACAGAAAAAGACCGCCCGGGAGCTGGAGCGGATTTCCAGCATTCAACGGGAACTGATGCACCTGGCCACCGATTTCGTCAACGTGCCGATGGAGCGGCAGGACGCGGCGATTGACCAGTCGCTGGCCATCATGGGCCGGCTCATCCACGCCGATCGCGCCTACCTGTTCGACTACGACTTCGCCAAGGAGACCATGTCCAACACCCACGAATGGTGCGCCGACGGCGTCAACCCCGAGATCGGCAACCTCCAGGCCGTCCCCATGTCCCTCCTGCCCGACTGGGTGACGCCTCACCAGCGCGGGAATCCGGTTCACATCCCCTGCGTGGCCGCCTTGCCGGAAACCGGCACGCTCCGGCAGATCCTGGAGCCGCAGGGCATTCGCTCCCTCATCACCCTCCCGCTGATCAACGACTCGGCCTGCCTGGGCTTCGTGGGCTTTGATGCCGTGCGCGAAGAGCGGGTCTGGGGGGACGAGGAGATCGCCCTCCTGCGCGTGCTGGCCGAGCTCTACGCGCATTTCAAGGCCCGCCTCACCCAGGATCGCAACACCCGGGAGCTCCAGAAAAACCTGGTTCACGCCCGCGACGCGGCCCAGGAGGCCGCCCGGGCCAAAAGCCTGTTCCTGGCCAACATGTCGCACGAAATCCGCACGCCGCTCAACGCCATCCTCGGGTATGCGCAAATCATGGAGCGCGAATGCCAGGCCTGCCCCACGGGCCAGCGGCTCAACGCCATCACCCGGAACGGCGAGCACCTCCTCGAGCTGATCACGGACCTTCTGGAGCTGGCGCGGAGCGACGCCCGCACGATCACGCTTTCGCCGGGAGAGTTCGATTTCGCCCAGGTGCTGGAGGACGTTCGCCTCATGTTCGCCCGGCGCCCCGAGGCGCAGGGGGTGGCGCTGGAGATCGTCATGGCCCCGCCCGTTCCGCCTTTTCTGTACGCCGACAAGGGCAAGATCCGGCAAATCCTCATCAACCTGGTCGGCAATGCCTTCAAGTTCACCCGGAAAGGCGGCGTGCGCCTGTCCGCTTCCCTCGCGGAAGGGGCCCCGGCGGACCCGCTCATGATCGCCGTGGAGGTGGAGGATACCGGAAGCGGCATTGCCCCCGAAGACCTCGACCGCATCTTCGATCTTTTCGAACAGGCCGAAAACGGGCGGAAAACCGGAAAAGGCACCGGGCTGGGGCTGCCCCTGAGCCTGCGCTATGCGCGGGCGCTCGGCGGCGACATCACCGTGACCAGCCAGCCCGGATCGGGCAGCCGGTTCCGCTTCACCTTCACCGCCCGCGCCCTGGCCAATCCCGGCGGACCCGGCTCCGTCAAGGCGCCGCCGCGGCCCTCCCCCGCGGAACACGCGCCGGCCGACGGGCTTCCCCTCCCCGGCCTTCCCCCCGAGGAGCGCCGGCTGTTGGACATGGCCCTGCGCCAGGGCGACGTTCGCCAGCTGCGCGCGATCGCCGACACCCTCACGCGCAGCCAGCCGGCGCTCGGAGCCGCGCTGCGCACGCTGATCGAAGGCTACGACTATGACGGCCTGCGCCGCCTGCTTGACGCTATAAAACGGGAGATCCCATGAAAACCAACTCCGGCTCCACCACCATCCTGATCGTCGACGATGAGCCCGAAAACCTGAACGTCCTTGAAGCCTCGCTCTCCTCCGCCGGCTACCGCGTGGCGCTCTTCCCGCGCGGCGACCTGGCGCTGGCCGCCGCGCAGGAAAAACAGCCCGCCCTGGTGCTGCTGGACATCCGGATGCCGGGCCTGGACGGCTACGAGGTCTGCCGCCGGCTCAAGGCGGACGAGCGGACCCGCGCCATTCCCGTCCTTTTCATCAGCGCCCTGACGGCCTCGGAGGATATCGCGGCGGGCTTCGCCTGCGGAGGCGTGGACTACATCCCCAAGCCCTTCCGCGAAACGGAGGTTCTGCTACTGCTGCACCAATCGCCAAGGATGTGATAATGGAAGTGCAGGGGT
>CAIKKV010000666.1 GCA_903828035.1 uncultured bacterium | reverse complement strand
TGAAGCGGCTGAAAAGCCTGAATCCCCATCTGCCCACGATCCTGATTTCGGGGATGCCGGCCGGGGTCGAGCTGGCCATGCAGATCCAGGACGCGCCCTTTCTGCGCAAGCCGGTCTCGATCGAGAAGCTCGCCCATGAGATCCGGAACGTCCTGGACCACCTCAAAAGGGCTCAGCCCTCCACGCATGCGGAGAAGGTTGTCCTGATCGTGGACGACGAGGAGCCGATGCGCAAGCTCTTCTCCCTGATCATCCAGTCGGAGTATCCGGAAGTCCGCATCGAGCAGGCGTCCAACGGCCGCGATGCCATCACGGCGGCCGTCGCCGTGCGGCCCAAGGTCATTATCATGGACTGCCAGATGCCGGTCGTGGACGGGCAGCAGGCCTACGAGACCATCCTGGCGGAGTTCCAAAAGCGGAAATGGCCCCTGCCGTCCTTTATCTTCTGCACCGGCTTCACGTTATCCGAAGCGCTGCGCAAGGTCGTGGCCGCGGATCGCCTGCACGCCTATCTGCCCAAACCCATCCAGGCCGAGACCCTGATCCAGGAAGTGGGCTCGCGCCTGAAGTAACAGGTCGTTGAACATGCGCATTGTCACATCCATCCAGGAGATGCAGGCCCTGATGCTGGCGCTCCGGCAGAAGCCCGGCTGCCGCATCGGGCTGGTGCCGACCATGGGCTGCCTTCACGAGGGGCACCTGTCCCTGGTGCGCGAGGTGGCCCGGCGCGGCTGCGTGCCGGTGGTGAGCGTGTTCGTCAATCCCCTCCAATTCGGGCCCGCCGAGGATTTTTCCCGGTACCCGAGGCCGTTCGAGGAGGATTGCCGGCTCTGTGAGCGGGAGGGGGTTGCCTATCTGCTGGCTCCGCCGCCGGAGTCGATGTATCCGGCCGGCCATTCCGTTTTCGTGGAGGAAACCCGCCTGTCCCAGGGGCTGTGTGGCGCCTCCCGGCCGGGCCATTTTCGCGGCGTCACCACCGTGGTGACCCAGCTCTTCCAGATCGTGCAGCCCCATCTGGCGGCGTTCGGCCGGAAGGACGCGCAGCAGGCGCGGATCATCCAGCATCTGGCGGCCTGCCTTTCGATTCCGGTGGAGGTCCTGATCTGTTCGATCGTGCGGGAAGCGGACGGGCTGGCGATGAGCTCGCGGAACCGCTACCTGTCACCCGAGGAGCGCCGGCAGGCCCTGTGCCTGGCGGAGGCGCTGTCGCGCGTAGCCGCCCTGTACCGGGCCGGCGACCGGGGCGCCGCCGGGTGGATCCGGGTCATGGAGGCGGGCATCCGCGCCCGCCCGCTGGCCTCGCTGGATTATGCGGCGGTCGTGGATTTCGAAAATCTGCGTCCCGTGGAGGTCGCGGGGCCCGGAACGCTGGTCGCGCTGGCCGTCCGCGTCGGAAAGACGAGGCTGATCGACAATCTGCTGGTCACCGCGGACGGTGAGCCAGCCCTTTAGACTCGATAATGGCCCCGGCCACCTCGGTGGCGTTGGCGGCCGCGGAGAGGGTGATGACCCCGCGCGACTGCATCGGGTCGACGGCCTGATCGTCCCGGAGAATCACGATTCCCGCCTGCGGGCGGAGCTTCATGAGCGCCCTCAGGAAGGCGTCGGGCTCATGCCCGATGAGGCGCTGGTCGATAATCAGGACGTCCAAAGAGGCTTCCTGCTCCGCCTTGACCAGCAGCTCCACGGCATCCCCGGTTTCATGAATGACGCAGTCCGGCGGCTGCCCGATGGCCGCCGCGATCCGGGAGGTGATTTCCTTGCGGCCCGCCAGCAGGATCCGCATGCCGGCCAGGAAGCTGGAGAGCTCCGTTTCCGATTCCGTTGAGGCCGATTCCGGCGCCCCCGGGAGCAGGACCCGGAAGAGAACGTGTTCGCTGTCGGAGGCAAAGCATTCCAGCATCCCCCCGCATTCCTCGATCATGGTCCGGACCACGGACAGGATGATGCCGGACTCGGGTTCCCGCTGGCCGGGAGCCGGCGTCTGGGCGCTTGGCGGGGAATCGGCGCCGGTCGTGGCGGAGAGCGTCAGGACGGCCACAACCGAGCGGTTGCCGTTAAACACGAGTTCCGGACCGGGACGATGGGCCGCAATCCGGATGAACCCCGGGCGGGCCAGGGAGTCGGCGGAGAGCAATCCCAGGTTGAGGATGACCTGCTCGATCTGGATGCCCGAGAGGGCGATGGAGGGGAGGGCGGGTCCCGTTTCCAGCGTGACGGACCAGGCCGAGGAGAGCCCGATGCGGAGCAGCTCCGTGGCGCGGAGGGCGTAATGATCGAGGCGCTCCGTGGGCCTTCCGGCCATGCCCGTATGGCTCAGGTCCATCAGGTGGCGCGAGAGGGTGATCCCCCGCTCGGCGTTCCGCGTGATGGAGGCGACGGACTGGAGGGCCTCGTCGGAGCCCGTGCGCAGCCGGCGCAGCAACGCGCCATGACTGGCGATGCCGCAGAGCAGGTTGTTGAAGTCGTAGGCCACGCCCCGGGCGATGCGGCCGACGAGCTGGAACCGCGCGATCTGTTCGCGCCGCAGCTCCTCGGCCCGGCGGAGGGTAATGTCGCTGACAAACAGGACATGCATGTCCTCGGCCGGCTGGGAGCGGAAGCGGAGCGTGCGGAGGGTTTCGCCCTGGCAGGTCTGCTCGATCTCCCGGATGTCGGTGGGGTTCAGGAGCAGGGTGATATCCTCGTCGCGCAGGCAGGGAAAGGCCTCCCGCACGGGGTCGGCGGGCTTGACGGCCTGGCCGGCCAGGGTGCGGATGGCGGGGTTGCACCCGATGATTTTCCCGCTCCGGTCCACGGTCATGATGCCGTCGTGGATGGGGGCGAGCTCGTCGACAAACCGCCCGACGCGCCGGCGGCTTTCCCGGGCCACCGAGTAGCGGATGCCCCAGACGCCGATGGCCCCCGCGATGCACATGAAGGCGAAGGTGATGGCCAGGATGCCGAAGGAGAGGACCGCCGTGGTTTCGGGCCGCGCCCCGGGAATATCCTCGATCACGGAGATGGTCACCCGGACCGCCACGGCCGCGATGGCAAAGAGGACGGTCAGCAGGATGGCGATCCGGATCGCATCCCGGGATGTGGAGGCGGTGGTCATCGGAACCCTTCCGTTATTGTCCGAACCAGCGGCTCCAGCGGCTCTTCTTCGTCGGCGAGGTCTCCGCCTGTTTCTGCGCCGCCTCAAGCATGGCCACTTCCTTGTCCTGCTCCTGCTTTTCCTGGGCCTGCTTCAGGAGGTACTTGTGGACCAGGGCCGAATCCTCGGGCACGCCGGTTTTCTTTTCGATCGATTCGGGATTGGCGATGCTGACGGTCACGAAGATGATGGTTTCCGTCTGGGACTTGTTCTTGTGGGTGTAGGAGAACAGGTACTTGCCGATGAGGGGGATGTCGCCCAGGAGGGGGATCTTTTTCGTCATGACATCGTCCGAGGTCTCGGTCAGGCCTCCGATGGCCGCCGTCTTGCCGCTATCCAGGCTGAAGATGGTCTGGATTTTCTTGGTCGAGATGACGGGGTACGTCTGCCCGTTTGGCGCGGTGGCGTCCGAGAGGCGGCGGGTCAACTCGGGCTCGATCCGGACCGTGATGGAGTGCTCGGTGTTGATGGTGGGGGTGACTTTCACCTTGACGCCCAGGTCGACGGGGTCGCCGGGATTGTAGGTGACGATCGGCTCGCTGTTTTGCGTGCCCGGGGTCACCGTGGAGATGAAGGGCCGCTCGGTGGACCCGATATGGATGGTGGCCGGCTCCTCGTTGGCGACGATGATCTTGGGGTTGGAGACCACGGAGGCGCCCTCCGTCTGCTTGAGGGCGGCGAGCATCACGGAGAGATCCTCCACGCTGAGAATGGCGGTGCGAACGCGTTTCATGTCGTAGGAGGGGATCTGCTGCCAGGTGACGACTTCCGAGTCGGGGTCAAAGTTGAAGTCGGTGACGTTTTTCCCGGCGAGCTTGGCGTCGAC
>CAIKKV010000665.1 GCA_903828035.1 uncultured bacterium | reverse complement strand
GGGCCAGCTTGATCGCCGCCGCACGCACATCGCCTTTGACATCGCGCGATGTCACGACTGCGACGGCCTTCCGCGGCCCTTTACCCGCCACGGCGAACGCGTATTCCATGCCCCCGTAGTCCTCGTCGCCGGGCAGCTTCTGCTGCAGCCACCGCACGCCATCGGTCTCGCCAAGCTCGGCCGCGGGCAGGACGGACGACGGCAGCGCCTCCAAGTCAACCCGCTCCTCCTCCGTCTCGATAAGGAAGGCGTTGCGGTCGGCCAGCGCCCAGACCGCCGCACTCCCGGCCACCGCGACGGCGCGACGCAGGTCCAGGCGCGCCGGAGCCCCGCCCCGGGGCCGCAGGCCCGGCGGGAGCGCCGCCCAGCTGGTTCCCTGGGACAGCCGCATTTGCCGGACACGGTTCTCGGCGGGCCCGCCCTGCGCGGTCATGATGTACAACTCCACGGAGGACACCGGCGCGCCGAGCGGAAAGGCAACCTCCGTCTCCGCGGCCGGCGCATCACGCCATCCGCTTTCCACGAGAGCCTGGCCGTTGCGCCCATACATGTTCACGTAGTAGCGCGCGCCGGGCGTGCCCTGGAGGAGGAACGAGAGGCGGGTGGCCTCGCCCGTCGCGGCGGCGGGCAGGTTGTAGCGCCAGCCGGCCGAGGCGCCGGCCTCGCCCTCGATCGCCATCGTCCCGGTATCGGGACCACTCTGAGCCCAGGCGTTGGTCCGGCCCTGCGCCCGGATGGGATACCACGCGCGAGCATGGTCGGCCCCGATGCGCACAATCGCCGCACCGCGAGGGCTCGGGTAAGGCTTGCCCCAGCTCGGAACATTCCCGCCGCCCCCGCTCCACTTCTGGTTTGGCACATCCACCTTCAGCAGCGGCGGGTCCTGGGAGGTGTCGATGCGCGCATCCCAGATGTCGTTCTTGGCCACCCGCAGGCAGAGCGTTCCGTCACGCTCCCAGACCAGCGCGTTCAGATCGCCGTTCCCGATGGGCAGCGCCTCGCGGTTCAGATCGGAGAGCCCCCCCGGCGCCACGGCGGCCGCATCCAGCGCAGCGGGATACGGAATCGGCGCGGCCTGGAGTTCCAACGATTGGAAAAGCAGGCACAGCAAAGTTCCAATGCCTGGTAGTACAAGGTTCTGGCCCGTGTTCATGCGCACCTCATTTCGGGAACAGCTGGAATTCCCAGATCGTCGGTCCATCCGTCGACTCGGTGATGTTCAGCCGGACATGCTGGGCGGTGACGGGCGCGAAGCGGGCCTCGAGCGTGGCCCCGAGGTTCTCGCCCGCGTAGCAGCGCTTCCATTCGCCGCCGTCCCGGTATTCGATGGCGAACTTGCGGACGCGCTTCAATTCCGGGAAGGCCTGCCCGATGACGGCGCGCGAAATGGACACGGGCTGGCCAAGATCCACTTCGAGCCACGCGTTGGTGACTCCGCCATCCGTGGCCCAGCGCGTCTCGCTGTCGTCATCACACGCCTTGCCGGCGCCGTACTCCGCCTGGCCCTGGAAAATATTGGAGGCCTTGGCCGTCCTCCCGGCAGACAGCGACTTGGAAACCGCGCGGACCTCGATCGCCGGGATCCCCGCGGCCGGTTGGTCCAACTCCAGAGCGACGACCGTGTCGAGCTCGTGGCGGTCGGCCGCCGGCAGGGAAATTTCCACCGCTTCCTCCGTCTGCCGGACGACCACCTGGCCGCCGGTCAGGGCCCGGCTCCCCGTGATCTTCGCCGGCAGCGCAGGCAGGATCAGCGTCTCCCCGGCCCCTTCGACTCCGCTCAGGGCAGGCCACTGCTGGATGTGCACGTAGACAGTCTTGCCCTTGCGTGTGCTGACCCCGTACTTCCCGGGCTTGAAGGGGCCGCCGCGCGTTCCGTAGATGCTCTCGCCGTTCTTCGCCAGCCAGGCACCCATCCCCTTGATCAGGTCGGCCTGCTCGGGCGCGATCTCGCCGGTCGGAGTCGGCCCGACGTTCAGCAACATGTTGCCATCGCCGCCGGCGCAGCGGATGAGCATGTTCATACACTGGCCAAGCGTCTTCACCCCGTCCTGCGAGCCGCCCCACGACCACTGCCCGCGGCGCGAGACGGTCATGCAGGATTCCCACGGGTGCTCGAGGTCGAAGCCGCCGATGATCTGCTCGGGCGTGTAGTAGTCCGCCCACGGGCCGATGCTTTTCGCCGTGTGCGCATGCGGCCAGCCGGGATTCCCGCATTCGAGCCGGTTGTTGATAACGATTGCCGGCTGGAGCTTGCGGATCATCGCATAGGTCTCGTCCTGCTCCCACGGGGATGGCCGCCCGTCGGTATCGAACCACAGCAGGTCGACCGTGCCGTAGTTCGTCAGCAGCTCCCGGAGCTCCGCCTGCATGCGCTTCACGAATTCGGCGTTCTTCTCGTTGCGGCAGTCGGGATCACGCCAGTCCATGGGCGAGTAGTACCAGCCCAGGCCCATGCCGGCTTCGTGCGCCGCCGCGGCCAGTTCGGCCGCCACGTCGCGTTTGAAGGGCGAGTTCATGATGTTGTAGGCGTCGGCCTTCGAGTCCCAGAGCAGGAACCCGTCGCAGTGCTTCACCGTGAGCACCATGTACTTCATGCCCGCCGCCTGCGCGATCGCCACCCATTCCTTCGCGTTGTAGTTGGTCGGGTTGAATTCCTTGTACAGGTTGTCGTAGACCGCAACCGGCGTGGGACCCCGGTTCGGGCACTTAGGATTCGTGTTCGCCCGCGACCAGCTGATCTCCTTTTCCGTGAGGCTGACCGGCCCCCAGTGGATGAACATGCCGAAGCGCAGGTCTTTCCAGCGCTGCAGCGACTCGGGCCGGGCCCGGTACGGCGTTTCGGCTGACGCGGCAAACGAACAGGCTGCGAGCAGCGCCACCACCAGGTGCTTAGCGCCTATCCGAAAACTGGCGTCGCAGGCGCTCCGCCCTCCACCCATTGGCGATTTCAAGGCACTTGGAGGGGC
>CAIKKV010000664.1 GCA_903828035.1 uncultured bacterium | reverse complement strand
GGTCGTGGATCCCAACACCGATGCCTGGACGCCGGTGATCCTCCATGGCTTTGAGACGGTGACGGTTCCGGGCGTGGCCCCGAGCCCCGATGTGAAGTCGTTCAAAATCAACATCCGCAACTAAAGGGAGCGCAACGTGAAACACGGGAAATGCATGGGGCTGGTGGTGCTGGCGGGTTTGCTGGTGCTGGGCGCCGGGTGCCGGAGCACGAAGGTGCGCTACGGCGACGCGACGGCGGCCGAGCCGATCAGCACGGACTTCGGCTCGTCGGACCTCCAGCAGATCGCCGCGGCCATGGTCGATTCCCTCCTGGCCGACAATGACGTGCGCGAGGCCACGGCGGCGCGCAAGCCGGTGATGCTGGTGGACAAGGTGAAGAACAAGACCATGCAGCACATCGACACCGAGTCGCTGACGGATTCCATCCGGACCAAGCTGATCCAGTCGGGCAAGTTCCGCTTCATTGACCGCACGACCGACCAGGCGGCCCTGGACGAGTTCGCGGCCCAGCGGGAGAGCGGGCTGGTGGACCCCGCCAAGGCGGTGCCCATGGGCACGCAGTCCGGGGCGGAGTTCATCCTGACCGCGAATCTTGCCGAGATCGCGCAGAAGGAAGGAAACAAAACCGACGTCTATTACAAGTTCACCATGAACCTGAAGAACCTGCGGACCGGCATGCTGGACTGGGCCGAGGAAAAAGAGATCCGCAAGGTGGGCGAGAAGAGCTGGTTTGGCCGGTAACCGAAGGGAGCATCCATGAAGCGTTTGACAGTGGGACTGATGGCGGCGGCCGCCGTGTGGGCGGGCGGGGCGATGGCGCAGGATCTCCCGGGAATGTCCCTGGGCGGTTTTTATGAAACGCGGATCGACAACAAGGTGGCGGAGGAAAACCTGTCGTTCGACTACTACGGAGCCCGTTTCCAGTTTCGCGACGAGCGCTGGTTCACCGTGTTCGTGGACCTGGGCTCGCAGTCGGCCAAGTGGGGCGATCTCGACGCCAACGCCTCGGGCTTTTACGGCCTGGGCGGCACGCTCTGGCTGCAGCGGGCCGAAGACCTGATGATCCCGGTCGACCTGGGGCTCGCCGGCAGCTTCCACAAGGGCGACCTGGACTTAGATCTTCCCTCAGGCGCCACGCGCAGCGCCACCTACACCACGTGGACCGCGCAGGGCGTCGCCCGCCTGTCGGGCTACGGGATTGCCCGGCCTTTCATCCGGGCCGGCATGATGGGCTCCAAGCTGGATGTCGAGGGATTCGGGGAAGACAGCGACTGGGACGTGGTGAATCCGGCCGTCAATGCGGGCCTGGAAATAGCGCCGTCCGACCAGTTGGTCATCACCGTGGAAGGCAATTATTCCGAAGGCGTCGGCTTCGGCGTCCACGCCGATCTCTGGTTCTAATTCCGGTCCGCGGCCTCCAGAAATTGTTCCACATCCTTGTCCGTATGGGCGGTGGACAGGAACGACAGCTCGAACTGCGACGGCGGCAGGTAGATGCCCTGATCGAGCATCCGGTGGAAGAACCGGGCATATGCCGCCGTATCGCAGGCCTTGGCGTCAGTCAAGTTGCGAACCGGCTCTTTCCGGAAGAACGGCGTGAACACGCTGCCCTTCCGCGCGGCATGGAGCGGAGCCGCCGTCCGCTTCGCCGCCTGATCCATTCCCTTCGCGAGCGTCTCCGTCAGCCGCTCAAGCCTGGCGTAGGGATTTAACTCGAGCAGGAGCGACAGCGTGGCCAGGCCCGCGGCCACGGCCACCGGATTTCCACTCAGCGTGCCCGCCTGGTAAACCCCGCCGAGGGGCGCCAGGGCGTCCATGATGTCGCGCCGGCCGCCCACGGCCCCGATGGGCAGGCCGCCGCCGATGATCTTGCCGAGGCAGGTCAGGTCCGGAACGAGGCCGGTCAGATGCCCATAGGTCGAGGGGCCGAACCGGAAGCCGGTGATGACCTCGTCCAGGATCAGCAGCGCGCCGCACCGGTCGCAGCACTTCCGCAGCCCTTCCAGGAAGCCCGGCTCCGGCCGGACCAGGCCCATGTTGCCGGCCACGGGTTCGACGATGATCGCGGCCAGCTGTTCCCCTTTTTCGCGAACCAGGGTCTCCACCGCTCCCAAATCGTTATACGGCGCCACCCACACATCGGCCGCCACGGCGGGGGAGACGCCGCGGCTGGAGGCCAGCCCGCCCGTCAGCAGCCCGCTGCCGGCGGAGACCAGCAGGCTGTCGCCATGGCCGTGGTAGCAGCCTTCAAACTTCAAGATGCCGTTGCGCCCGGTCACTCCGCGGGCCAGCCGCAGGGCGGTCATGACCGCCTCGGTTCCCGAGTTGACCAGCCGGACTTTCTCCAGCGACGGCGCCTGCCGGCAGAGCCATTCGGCGAACTCCACCTCGCGCCTCGTATTGGCCCCGAAGCTGGTTCCGCTCCGCGCGGCTTCGCTTATCGCCTCCACCACTTTCGGATGCGCGTGCCCCAGGATCAGGGGGCCCCACGAGCCGCAGAAGTCGATCAGCTCCCGCCCGTCCGCCGTAATCAGGCGCGAGCCCGAGCCGCGCTCCATGTAAACCGGCGTGCCGCCGACGGAGTTGAACGCGCGAACGGGGCTGTTGACCCCGCCCGGCATGACCCGCAAGGCGCGCTCGAACAAGGAGGCCGAGGACTCAGTCATGGAACATCTCCCGGTAGCGCCCCGCCCAGTATGAGACGATCAGGTCGGCCCCCGCCCGGCTCATGGCCATGGCGGATTCCCGGACCACCGCTTTCAGGTCTACCCAGCCGCGCTCCGCCGCGGCAATGGCCATGGCATATTCGCCGCTGACCTGGTACACGGCCAGCGGAAGCTCCGTGCGCTCCCGCAGCTTCGCGACGACGTCGAGATAATACAGGCCCGGCTTCACCATCAGGATGTCGGCGCCTTCCGCCTCATCGAGAGTCGATTCGCGGAGGGCGGTGCGAAGATCGGCGAACGAGGCCTGGTAGCCTTTCCGGTCGCCCTGCTGCGGGGCGGATTGTTCCGCTTCCCGGAAAGGGCCGTACAAACCCGACGCGAACTTGGTGGAGTAGCTCATCAGCAGGGTGTCCTGGAAGCCCTTCTCGTCCAGCGCCTTGCGGAGGGCGGCGACCTGCCCGTCCATCATGGCGCTGGGCGCGACCATATCCGCGCCCGCCTCGGCGTGCGAGACGGCCGTCCGGGCGAGCCACTCGAGGGCCTGGTCGTTATCCACCCGCCCGCGCTCGTCCAGCGGGCCGCAGTGGCCATGGTCGGTATACGCGCAGAGGCAGACGTCGGTGCTGACGACCAGGTTCGGGAACGCGCGCTTGACCTCGCGCACCGCCTGCTGCACGACGCCGTCCGGGCCGCTCGCCGCGGCGCCCGTTTTGCTTTTCTCGCCCGGCTGCGGAAGTCCGAAGACCAGGATGCCGCCAATGCCCGCCTCGGCCGCCGGCTCCAGCTCGCGCAGCAGCTGGTCGGGGGAGAGCCGGTACTGGCCCGGCATGGCGTCGATCGGCTCCCGGACGCCGCGGCCCTCCTTGACGAAGACCGGCCAGATGAACTTGGACGGCCCGGGCAGCGGCGCGTCGAACAGGCGCCGGAGGGGCGCGCTCTGCCGCAGGCGGCGCAAACGAACAGTGGGGAATCCCGTCATAACTTTTCCCATTCCTTCCTGATGATCCCGGCCGCCAGGGCCGCGAGGGCCCCTTCCACGGTTGCTTCCTGCGCCATAAAGGCGTCAGGCAAGCCGTGCCTGGCAAGCGCGGCCAGAGTGGGCTTGCCGAGGATGGCGATCTGTTTCGCCGCCAGCGAGCCGGCCTCTTGAAGCGACATGAAAGTCTCGACTGCCGACGCGCTGGCAAAGAAAACGGCATCGAACGCCGGCACCTGATCGGGGCGGATCGGCTGGTGCGTGTAAAGCACGCAGTCGGTCACCGTCCGTTTTTCACCGGCCAGCTGCTTGGCCAGCTCCGGTCCGGCGGCGGCCGAGCGCAGGCGCAGGAGCCGGGCCTCCGGCCCGAGCGCCAGCGGGGCGGCCTGGAGCACGCCGGCTGTTCCGAAATTGTGCTCGGGAACGGCTTCCGGGAAGATCCCCTCGGCGTGGAAGGCCGCGGCCGTTCCGGGGCCCGCCGCCAGGATGCGGGGCAGGCGGCGGCGGTCGATCCGTGCCCGGGCAAGCGCTTGCATGAGCATCGTCACGGCGGAGGGGGAGGTGACCACCAGCCAGTCATAGTTGGATAGCGTCTTCAGGACCGGAAGGCATTCCGGATCGAGCGCCATCTTCATGAGCGGGCGGGAAAGGGGGATGCCGCCATAGTCGCGCACGGCCCGCGCCGCCTTTTCCTGCAAGGCCCCGCTGCACGTCAGCAGCACCCGGCGGCCGCCCAGGGCGCCCCACTCGGGATGCGTGCGGCGGGCGGCGAGCTCGCCGACCAGGATGAGGCCGGGCCGGTCCGTGGCCGGAATTTTGTCGGGCAGATCCGCCAGCGTCCCCCGCACGATGAGCTCTTCGGTGGATCCGGCATCGAATGCCACGGCGGCCGGCGTGGCGGCGGGGAGGCCGTCGGAAAGCAGCTGGGCAACCAGATCGGTCAACACACCGACTCCCATGAAAAGGACGAGCGGCAGGGGCGGACGGTCAGCCTGCCGGATGGAGGCCGCGCCGCCGCCCTGCCGCCGCGGCGTGAGGACGGAGAATCCGGGGGAGACGCCCCGCTGCGTCAGCAGCATGCCCGTGCCGGTGGTGGCGGCGGTGAGGCTGCTGACGCCGGGAAGGATCCGGTACGGCAGGCGAAGCGCCTCGAGCGCCTCCAGTTCTTCGGAGAGCCGGCCGTAGATGCCGGGATCGCCGCCTTTCAGCCGCACGACCCGCCGCCCGCGGCGCGCATGAAGTGTCAGCAGACGGTTGATCTCGTCCTGGGGCGAGCGGTGAGCGCCGGCCCGCTTGCCGACATCGATCCGCGTCGCGCCGGCCGGAAGGAAGTCCAGAAGGGCGGGGTCGAGCAGCGCGTCATAGAGGCACACGTCGGCCTGGCGGAGCGCCTCGACGCCCGCGAGGGTGCAGGAGCCGGCGGAGCCGCAGCCGGCGCCCGCGAAGGTGACCGGCTTGACGAAGAGCCGGCGCAGGAGGAGGAAGCGCGGATCGTCCGAGCGGAAGGCCAGGGCCAGAGAGCCCTGCCCGTCCGGAACGCTGGAATCGGAACAGGGGATCCATTCGGCGATGCGGGTGTCGAGGCCCAGCCGGATCAGCGCGGCCGCGGCCATGACAAGGCCGTCATACCGGCTCGCGTCCAACTGGGCGAGCCGGTCCTCGATGTTCCCGCGGATGGAAAGGGGCCGGCAGCCGGGGAAGCGGGCCTGGCTCCAGGCGGCCCGGCGCTCGCTGCTGACGCCGATGCGCGGCGAGGGGGGCAGGTCGGCAAGGGTTTTGCCGGCGCCGAGCACCAGGACATCGCGGGGATCCTCCTGCCAGGGGAGCCAGACCCAGTCCAGGCCTTCCGGCACGGGGTCCGGCATGTCCTTGGCGCTGTGAAGGGCGGCGTCGAGCCGGCCCTCCAGCAGGGCCTGGTCGAGATCGCGCGTGAAGAAATCCGGCGGGCTTTCGCGCAGGTCGAGCCGGCGGTCGCGGTCGCCGGGCGAGGAGAGCGCAACCGGTTCGAAGGCGATTTCCGGAAGCCGGTCACGCAGGCGGGCTAGCGCCTGTTCCGTCTGGAGAACGGCCAGCCGGCTGTCCCGGGATCCGATTTTCAGGGGGATCGGCATGGCTCAGTCCGGCTTCCCGATGCCGCGCATCAGCTTGGTGTAAAGGTCCCGGTGCTCGGCCGCCAGCCGTGTCCCTGTTTCCATCATTTTTTCCAAGGCCGGGGGATCTCGCCCCTCGTTCCTGTCCAGGTCGTCGAGGTCGGCCACGCGGAGGGCGGGGCCGGCGTTTCGCAAGGAAGCATCGACATTGCGGGGCACGCCCAGGTCCAGCACGAGAACGGGCGAGGGCCCGAAGAGGGCGGCGTGGCCGGCGGTGAGGACGGGGTCCGGGCTGGCGGAGGCGCAGACGAGGGTGCGCATCCGGGGGAGGCAGTCCGACAGCTCGCCGAGCGGACGCACCGCGACACGGCCCTCGCCGTGGGGGGGAACCGGGGGGATTCGGCTATGGTAGAGCCAGGTGGCAGTGGCGGTGGGGAAGCGGGCCAGGTAGCGGTCCATCAGCCGCCGGCCCACGGCGCCGGAGCCGATCAGCAGGAAGCCGGGGGCGGGCGCCTCGCCGGAGGAGGCGGCCAGGAAGTCGAGGCAGCGGTCTTCCAGGTCGGCTGGCGCGGGGTCGGAGGCGGCGCGAATGGCCTTGGAGACATGGAGGGCGGAGGCGTGCCACTCCTCCATCAGGCTGCCGGACCAGCCCGCGCGGGCGGCCCCGGCGTAGGCGGATTTGGTTTGCGCCACGATATGGGTTTCCCCGACGGACTGGGAGTGCAGGCCGGCCAGCAGCAGGGCGGCATGCTGGAACGCCTCGAAGCCGCGCCGGACATAGTGCTCTCCGGAGCCGAGGGCATCGAAGCCCATGAGGCGCCGGACAAGCGCCTCCGTTTCCGGGTTGTCCGACAGGATGGCATGGCACTCGGTCCGGTTGCAGGTGTTGAGCAGGACGAACTCCTGCACGCCGCGCACCTGCCGGAGCATGGCTCCGGCGGCCTCGAGTTTGTCCCCGGCCAGCGCCGCCTGCTCCCGCTTGGCGAGTGGAAGGCAGGCGTGGCTGGCGCCGATGACGGTGAGCGAGGCGTTTTCCATGGCCTCGACGTGGTGGCCGATGCTGTCGCGAAGCATGCGCGAGCGGCGGCAGGATCGTCCTCCGGTGGAGACGGCGACGGTCAGGCCGTCGTCCCGCCTCAGGACGGCGGGGGAGATGAAGTCGCCCTGCCGCCAACCGTGATCGACAATGCCGCACAGGACGTTGCGGGTGCGGCAGGACTCGAGAACGAGCTGGTTGACCGCGGCGTCATTGGTGGCGGCGAAGACGATAAAGGCGCCGGCGGCGTCCTCCGGCTGGAAGGGGCGGCCCCGCCAGGTCATTTTTCCTTCGGCGGCCAGGTCGCGCACATCGGCCTGGACGAGGGGCGCCACGACGGTGACGCGTGCGCCGGCTTCCAGCAGGGAAATGGCCTTGCGTGCGCCCGCTTTTCCGGCGCCGACCACTAGGCACTCCCGTCCGCTCGGCATGAGCGCCACGGGGAAGACCGGAGCCACTTCCGGTTCGGACTGTTTGTTTTCATTCATATGAGGCATTTCGCGGTGAAATTAAAAAATACCATCTGATCCTTGACGTGCCGAGAATAATGCAATACATTACTTACTTGATCAACATAATAATGTATGAAAAAGATGAAGATCTCATCCAAGACACAGTATGCGCTGAAGACGATGGTGGACCTGGCCGGGCAGAAGAGCGGCGAGTTGTCCACGGTGGCTGATATTGCGCGCCGCCGGGGGATTCCGCCGCTGTACCTGGAGCAGATCCTACTGGAATTGAAGCGGGGCGGGCTGGTCAAAAGCCAGCGCGGCCGGCAGGGGGGCTATTCCCTGGCCCGGAAGGGAGCCCGGGCGAACCTGGCGGACATCATTGCCCTGACCGACGACTCGCTGCTGGTTCCACCGGAGGCGACCTCTTTTTCCGACGCGACGGAGCGGGCGGTCCTGAATGCCTGGCGGGATGTGAACCTTCAATTCCGCCACATTCTCGAGCAGGTGACGCTCCAGGATTTATGCGATGAGGCGGAGCCCGCGTCCGATTCCCACTATTCCATTTAACTCGGAGGGTGTCATGACGGAGACGGAAGAAATCGAGCAAGCCGGATACGCCGGGTCCGGGACGGCGGAAGATGTTTTGAGCTGGGCGCTGGACCGCTTCCATCCCGGCATTGCCGTGGCGACCAGCCTTCAGGACTCCGTGCTCATTCACATGGCGGCCGCCATCCGGCCGGATGTGAGGGTGTTTACCATCGATACCGGACGCCTGCCCGAAGCGGCCTATTCCTGCGCCGAGGAAATCCGCACGCGGCTGGGCGTCCGCATCGAGTGGTATTTTCCCAAGCATGACGCCGTGGAGCAGCTGGAGACGGAAAAAGGGCTCTACTCCTTCAAGAACAGCCTGGAGGAGCGGCACGCCTGCTGCCGCATCCGCAAGGTGGAGCCCCTGAACCGGGCGCTGAAAGGCCTGCGCGCCTGGGTGACGGGGCAGCGGCGCGAGGAAAGCGTGACCCGCGGCGCCCTCGGGAAGATCGAGCGCGATCCCAACCACGAGGGGATCTGGAAGATCAACCCGCTGGCGGATTGGTCGGAGGAGGACGTCAAGCAGTACCTTGTCGCCCACCGGCTTCCGTACAACACGCTGCTCGACAACGGCTATCCGTCCGTCGGCTGCTCCTGCTGCACGAGGCCGGTGGAGCCCGGCGCCGACTCGCGGTCGGGCCGCTGGTGGTGGGAGCAGGCGGAGCACAAGGAGTGCGGCCTGCATGTCAGAAACTGGACCATTTGACAACGGAAACGCGATGAATCTTCACTTGGATACCTTGCTTCTGCACGGCGCCTACGAGCCGGACGGCGCCTCCGGCGCCACGGTTCCGGGCATCGCGCAGAGCGCCTCCTTCGCCTATGAAACGGCCGAGGAGCTGGAAGCCGTTTTCGCGGGACGGGCGCCGGGCTACGTCTACTCCCGGATCTCGAATCCGACCGTCACGCAGTTCGAGCGGCGCATCACCGCGCTCGAGGGCGGGCGCGGCTCCCTTGCCTGTGCGTCGGGCATGGCGGCCATCAGCGCCGCGGCGCTGGCCCTGGCCGGGGCGGGCGATGAAATCATCTGCGGCAACAGCGTGTTCGGCGGAACCTACTCGCTGTTCAAAAAGACCCTGGCGCGCTATGGCATCACGACCCGGTTCGTCCCTTCGACGGACGTGGAGGCCTACCGGCGCGCCATCGGGGACCGCACGCGCCTGATCTTCGTGGAGACGATCGGCAACCCGAAGATGGACGTTCCCGACCTGGCGGCGATTTCGGCCGTGGCCCGCGAGCACGGCGTGGCGCTGGTGGTGGACAACACCGTCACCACGCCGGTCCTGCTGCGTCCCGGCGCGCTGGGCGCCGACCTGGCGATCCACTCCACCTCCAAGTTCATCAACGGGCACGGCAACGCCATCGGCGGAATCATTGTGGATACGGGGCGCTCCGCGTGGGACAGCCCGCGCTACCCGCACCTCCGGGAGCTGCGCAAGAAGGCGGGCGCCCAGGCGTTCCTGGCCTATCTGCGGAACCAGATCGTGCGCGACCTCGGGTGCGGCCTCTCGCCGTTCAACGCGTTCCTGATGTCGATCGGGGTCGAGTCGCTGGCGGTCCGGATGGAGCGGCACGGCGCCAACGCGGGGCGCGTGGCGGAGTTCCTGGCCGGGCACCCGCGGGTTGTCGAAACGCGCTACCCCGGGCTGGCGTCGCACGAGGGCCACGCCGTGGCGGAGCGGCAGTTCTCGGACCGCTATGGCGCGGTCCTGACCCTGCGGCTCG
>CAIKKV010000663.1 GCA_903828035.1 uncultured bacterium | reverse complement strand
GCGGGTGAGGATGCCGAACTTGTGGAGCAGGGGGTTCATGACCGTGGTCATGAGGATGCCGCTCGCGGTGCCGATCACGGCCGAGAAGGGGATGAGCATGCCGGTGAGCACGAGGCCCAGGTCGATCACCACGCCGAAGGGCGTGGCGGGCAGCACCGACTCCGTGAGCGTGGTCATGTCATACCAGGGCAGGGGGATGAGCATCACGGGCTTGGTGAGGAAGGCGCCGGTGATGAGGGGGATGCCGAGCTGGACGGCGGCGAACCCGAGCCCCAGGAAGGCGCCCAGGGAGAAGACTTTCCACTTCCAGGTGGCCTTCTTTTCCCCGGCTTCGGCGAGGGCCATGGCGCCCTGGGCATGCACGCTGGCGAAGGGGAAGGGCAGGCGCTCCACATCGGAGGTCAGGCGGAAGAAGAAATAGCCCAGCGTGTAGCTGCGCAGCGTGCCGACCACGGAGAGGAAAACCATGAGCAGGATGGGCATCAGCCAGTCGACGTGGAACAGGTTGCGCGCGAGAATGGCGTCGCTGGTCGGCTGCGGGGCGAACCAGGAGGGGAACTGGCCGAGCAGCCCCATGTCGCGCACGGCGTCGGACCGGACCAGAAACTGGCGCCAGATCAGGTCCGCCACGGGGCCGCCCGCGGACATCGCCCCGGCGACCGAGAGCAGGACCACGAGCTCCTGGCGGCTGAGCGACTTCATGGCCCGGCGGGTGACTTCGGAGAAGATGATGAGCGTGACCCAGGAGGCCGCGATGCCGCCGCCGGTGATGAGGCTGAGATAGATGGTGCCGGGCATCATCAGCAGCCCGCAGAAGAAGGCGCCGGCCACGGAGACCCAGGTAAAGCCGTTCTTGAACTCGGTCGGCTCCTCGAGCAGGGACCGGTAGAGCTCCAGCTCCTTGTCGGCGCTGACCCTGGTGCGGGCATCACTCATGCGTCTTCTCCTCGATCTTGCAGAGGGCCAGGAGGGCGGCGGCTTCCGTGTACATCTCGGCCCGCTCATCGGGGCGGGCGGCCCGCCAGGTCAGGAATTGCTTGCGCAGCACGGCGAGGAACGGCTGGACGGCGCGGTTCCAGGCCGACGAGGTGCCGCTGAGTCGGACGAGCCGGATGGTGGCGATGTACTCGCCGGTTTGCGGGTCGACGGGCAGGGTGATTTCGAGCCGCTGGGAGACGCCGAGGTCGAAGGGCTTGAGCCAGACGACGGAGGAGACCCCGGGGATGAGGGTGGAGGTTGCGTCGGCCATGCGCGTGAGCGTGGGCTGGGGCGGGGCGCAGAAGAAGGGGCCGGAGCTGCCCTCGCCGTTCGAGTCGAGCCAGCGGTGGAAGTAGGAGATGACGGCCACGCGGTCATGCGGGGTGAAGGTGAAGGGGAGGCTGAAGGACATGACATCGCCCTCGGCCTTGGGGATATCCCAGTCGACCTTGCCGGAGGGCGAGGCCAGCCGGGCCGCGCTGCGGGCGGGGATGAGGGTGGAGAGCATGACGGCCGCCACGATCGCGAGCGAGGCGTAGATGGTTTCGATGGAGCTGTAGCTCATGTTCAGCCCGCCGGTGAGGTGCAGCGCGGTCAGGATGCGGCCGGCGGCCTGGCTCAGCAGGTAGCCGAGCATGGCCCCGACGACGGCGTAGACGGACGCCTCGGCCATGAACATGAAGAAGACGTGGTTGGGGGCGATGCCGACGGCGTTGTAGACGTAGATCTCGTCCTTGCGCTCGTAGACGGAGCTGCGCATGGTGTTGAAGACGGTCAGCGAGGCGATGAGGATGGGGATGAGCAGCTCGAGCAGGCCGGCGAAGGTCCGCGCGCGCGTGCGGGATCCGAAGTAGGAGGAGCCGTCGATGGCGTAGCAGGCGCTCTGGCCGAGCCGCTCCAGGTAGTCCATGACCAGGCGCCGCTGCTCCTTGAAGCCGACGGGCGGAAGGGGCGCCTGGCGCGAATCCATCACGTAGGCCTGGCGCGGGAAGAGGATGCCGCAGGAGACCACGGTTTCGCCGTCGATTTCCGAACGGTTCGGGACGACGTTGACGATCATGACCTGCGCGCCGGGCAGCCGGGCGGTATCCTCGGGGATGATGGCGGAGCCGCCGCTGGAGGAGCGGCCCAGCGCCTGCACGGCGTTCAGGTCAAAGGGCAGGAGGCTCCGGCCGTCGATGTCGATGTGCTTCTGCAGGCGGGCCGAGTCGATGATGCCGATCACCTCGAAAAGGTCGCCGCGGATGTTGACCATGACGCCTCCCGCATCGACCTCCTGGGGCGTGATTTCGAGCTCGCGGGCGGCGGCGTCCGGCAGGATGACGAGGCGCTTGTTCACATAGCCCTTGGCCCGGGCCGCGAGACGCTCCGCCCGCGTCACGGGGCCGCGCGGGAACCACGCCTGCTTCGTGAGCAGGTAGCGGTCGATGCCGGAGAAGTCGGGCTCGCGCCAGTCCATGCGGAGCGCGGCGGAGAGGCGGGTGCGCTTCTGGATCTTGGCTCCATTCACATCGAACTCGCGGTCCACGAGGATTTCGGTGTTCCGGATCCGGTCGCCGCTGATCAGGCCGGCGAACCAGCTCCGGGTGGTGATGGGGTAGCGCAGGCCGTAGATCTGCTGGATATTGCCGATTTCGGCAGGGCTCAGCGGCTGCAGGTTCGGGTTCTGCAGGAGGATGCCGTTCCAGGGGGAGCGGCCGGTGGCGTATTCCACGTTCACGAGATCCGACGAGACGGAGGTGAAGCAGATCATGACGAAGGTGATCAGGATCAGGGTCACGGAGGTCAGCCCCGTGCGCACCTTGCGCCGGCGCATGTTGTTGAGGCCCAGCATGAAGGCCGTGCCCACGACGCCGCCGCGGTTGATGTCGGCCCCTTCGATGGCGCCCTCCTTCTGGCGGAGGTCGCGGATGTTCTGCTTGAACTTGCCGCCTACCATGAGGATGACCAGGAGGGTGAGCAGCAGGATGACGAAGCCGATCAGGATCATGAGCGAGGAGCGGACCATCTCGAAGGCGGGATGGAAGAAGCGCAGCAGGGCGAAGACGGCCAGGAAGATCAGCCCCCCGGCCAGGAGCTGCTTGCGGACATCGGCGAAGCCGAAGACGAGCTTTTCGAAAAAGAAGACAAAGGGGACGAGGAGCCCGAGGTACCAGAGGATGCCGACGATGGCCTGCGAGATGCGGCTCCGGATGACCGGGTGGTTGTTGATCGCGTAGGCGAGGCTGGTGTCGGCGGCCAGCACGGCGGAAAGGGGATCGTTTTCCGCCCGCTTGGCCCGGGCGATTTGCAGCCAGTCGAGGCCCCGCTTGTGGAAGTCGATCATGAGCTGGTCGGCCATGCCGTGCAGGCGCTGGAGGCTGAGCCGCTTGTCGTTGGTGCGGAGCATGGACTCCGCGGCGTCGATATGGGCGAAGGCGATGTTGAGCGAATCGGCGGCGAGGTAGCCGGGGCCCTCGATTTCCGCTTCGTTGGGAGCAACCGGGGCGCCGGGCTTGAGGTTCAGCATGAAGGCGCGGTAGACCTGCACCTCCTTGTTGTCGGCCGCGCCGGCCATGAGCCCCATGTAGAAGGCGAGGTCGGGCTCCAGGAAGGCGGAGAACGAATCGCAGCGCAGGCTGGGGGGCTCGGTCAGGCCCTGCCGGTTGATGTAGGTGATCCGCTGGAACGATTTCATCGTTTGCGGGTTGCTCCAGTCGAATTGCTGGACCCGCGCGCAGCGGAAGAGGGCGATCTGGACCGGCTTGGGCTGGCTGCCGCCATTGGCCACGAGGTCGCCGGGCGAGATGTTCTCGTTCCTGAAGACGGACTGGGAGCTGCCGGAGGCGTTTTTAAAGTAGGCGATGAGCCCGCTGGCATCGAACCGGGCGGCATCCACGGAGAGCGAGGTGGACCAGCCCCAGTCGGACATCAGTCCGAATGCGAGCGCCCGCTCGTAGCGGCCGTTGGGATCGGTTTTGAACATCGGGGAGAGGTTGACGCCCCGCGTGGAGGTGAGGGGCACCGGGACGGACGTGGGGTTGCAGCGGACAAAGGTGTTTACGCCCATGGGATGGCTGGGCGTGAGGGTTTGCGCCCCGGCGCTGCCATAGACCGTGCCGCGGAGGGTGTGAATGCGCTTGCGGAGGTCCCAGGCGATGTTCTTGAAGGGGACCCGGCCATGGGCGAGGGCGAGGAGCGTGCGCCCGAGCACGGGCATCTGCTCGCGCAGCACGGCGGTGGGCAGGTCCTCGAAGGCGTCTTCCGGCGTGGCGCGCCTGGCCGGCATGAAGTCGCTGTTATGCAGGGAGAACGCCAGGCGGCCGCACAGGACCCAGGGCTTGGACTCGATCAGCGTCCGGTCCGAGTTGTGCAGGTTGGGCCGCTCCCGCGAGCCGGCCGCGTCCTGGGGGCCCCACTGGAAGACGGTGAAGGCGGGCGAGCCGTTGGTCAGCAGGGGGATCTGGTCGATGAAGGCGTTGGCGAGCTGCGAGACCTGGGGCTCCGCATCCGAGCCGATGGTCTGCGTGCCCGTGAAGAGGGAGAGGTTCTTCAGCTGCCGCGCGCCGCCCGAGGACAGCTCGAGGTTCAGCACGAGCGTACGCGCATAGGGCGTGAGGAGGGCCCGGATGGCGAGGGTGTCGTCGATCTCCTTCATCCGGTTTTCCGCGTGGGCGGCGATGGACTGGAGCAGGGCGCCGGCTTTTCCACGGAAGGACCAGGCCTCGAACTCGGGCTTTTCAATCAGCTGGCGGAGCGGCAGGCCCATGAGGCCGGCGGATTTGTTGACGAGTTGCTGGGCTTCGTATTGCGCCACGAAGAGCGGGTGGCGGCTGGAGGGGTCCTTGCGCTCCTCGTCCGTGGCGGTGGCGGCGTTGAAGTCGTCCCTGAAAACCGGGCTGCCGGCGCGCAGGCAGGCGAGGCGGCGCTCCAGCGATTGGTCCTTGAAGGTCAGGTTGATCTCGCCCGCCACCGTGGCGAGCCGTTTTTCGAGCCAGCTCCTGAACGCGAGGTCCTCTTTCAGCCAGGCGTCCTTGAAGCCGGCGCGGGTGCCGGGCGTCCAGCGGGCCGGGTCGCTGAGCCAGGCGAGCCCCTTTTCGGCGAGCGCCTTTTCGGCCGCGAAATCCGCGCGGACAGAGGCGGGTGCGCGATAATCGGAGCGGGCCGCGGTGAAGGTTTCAACGGCCTCCATGAGGCGGGAGGCGCCCGCGAGCGCCTGCCCGTGGCCGGCGGTGGCGATGAAGACGATGTCGCGGGTGAGGGCGTCGCGGCAGGGGGCGAGGACGCGGAGCATTTCCAGGAGGGTGGCCAGGGGGACGGCCTGCTCGGCGCCGGGCGCCAGCTCGGGGATGAGCGAGGCGCTGTCGTAGAAGGCGTTGAGGATCAGCGCCTCTTCCTTCGGCGGGCCGCCGTGGAGGACGCCCACGAGATTGCGCACGCGCTTCTCCTCCCAGCGGACGGTGCAGTGGATGGTCAGGCGGCGGCCCGCATAGGATTGGATCGGGCCGCGAACGAGAAAGCGGGGGAACGCGGTTTCATAGCTGCTGTACAGGGTTTCCCAGGGCGCGGGAAGATCGGGGTTGGCCCGCAGCTGCCGGGCGAGGTCGTCTTCCATGACGAGCAGGGCCTGTGTGCCGACGGCGGCCAGACCGGGCCAGCCCGCCGCGGAGTCGAGCCAGGTGGCCACGAAGGTGCTTTCGGGGCGGTGGCCGGTCAGGTGCAGCAGGTCCGTGCTTTCGGCGATGACGAGCTCGCCGGTGAGCCCGGCGGGCGGGAGGGCGCAGGTTGTCAGGCCGGAGGGGTGAAAGGGGTAGAGCGTGATGCCCGGGAGGGGGCGGCCCGACTCGTCGCGAATCTCGCAGACGTCGGTGACCGGCGCGACGACGCCGAGCTCCTGGGTGCGGATTTCAAGGCCGGCCTTTCGAAAGGCGTCGAGGATGAGCTGCTCGGTCCGGTAAAAGCCGGGGCTTCCGGTGAGCCGCCCGACGCTCCGCTCGCCGGGCGCGGCCCCGGCGGCCTGGATGGCGGCGAGCTGCTGCGTGATGGAGCCGGCGGCGAGGGCGCGGTCGAGCGCCTCGGTGGAGTAGGCGGCGGAGAAGGGGGTTTGATGCGTGCGCGGGGCGGGCTCGATGAAGAGGACGAACCCGACCAGCGCGGCGAGGCCGAGCGCGGCAAAGAGGCCGGCCACAAGGAGGGAGTCCGTCCGGGAGGGTTTGGAGGGTGTTTTGTCGGTCATGGCATGGCGCTGTAGATGTCGATGAAGCCCCGGGCCCGCAGGACGATGCCCAGGGCGTTGAATAACACGATGGAGGCGATGCAGGCGAGGAACATGCCGATGCAGAAGGGCACGAGCCCCCGGCGGATGACCTGGGCGCCGCCGATGCGGAAGATGAGCGAGCGGATGGCCCAGGCGATGAAGATGGAGAGCCACAGCATGTTCATGAAGTAGGTGGAGGAGAGGAGGTAGCCGAGCGGGTGGAGGGGGAACCACATGAAGCGGCCGCGCAGCCAGCTCAGGATGACGGTGATGAAGGCG
>CAIKKV010000662.1 GCA_903828035.1 uncultured bacterium | reverse complement strand
ATTGTTATTTTTCCATTAGGTCCCTATACTAGGTTTTTTATGTCCAAAAGGGGCATTATTTGTTTTGAGGTGAGGCATGGACAAAGCGAAAAAGCCGGAGAAAATTTTGGTTAAAGCGAAAACGAAAGCGGCGAAGCCCACCCCTGTTTCCAAGCCCAAGGAGTCTGTGGAGACCCCTGAGCCCACGGGGCTGGCCACCGTTCCTGCCGGGAAAAAAGGCAAGAAAACCGCTGCGCTGATCGCATCGAAATTGTCCCCTGTCACCGGCGCCGGCCGGGAAGAGCGCCAGATTAAGATCAAGGAATTGATCCGCCTGGCGGAAGAACAGGGCTACCTGACTTTTGAGGATATCAACGAGATCATTCCCGAAACGGTCATCAATCCGGATGACCTGGAAGGCTACCTGGAACTTCTCCGCGCGATGGAGATCGACGTCATCGAGGCCGCCGATGTCGAGAAGACGCGCAAGGAGGGGGAAAAGGCCGCCGCGGCCGCCAAGGGCGAGCGGCTCGATATTTTCGACGATCCCATCCGCATGTACCTGCACCAGATGGGGCAGGTTCCGCTTCTCAGCCGCGAGCAGGAAGTGGAGATCTGCAAGCGGATCGAAGAAGCCGAGGTCCGCACCAAGATCTATTTCAACGAGTTTGGCTTCGCCGCCATCGAGTACATGCGGTTGGTCGAGCGGCTGAAGAGCGGCAAAGAGCGTTTTGACCGGGTGATCCAGGACAAGTTCGTGGATAACCGGGAATCCTATTTCAAGAATCTCGACCGGGTGGAACGTGAAATCCAGAAGCTGCACAAGCAGCTGGTCAAGGATTTCAAGGAAGCCCGGCGGGTGAGCCGCGTCAGCGACACGGAGCGCGCCCGCCGGCTCAAGGAGCAGATCAAGCTTCAGAAGAAGCTGGCGGCCCAGTTCGATCGGCTTTCCTTGAAGCAGAAGGAAGTCGAGAACATGGCCAGCCGCATCGATGGCGAGAAGACTCGCAACGATGACGAGCGCCGTTATTATCGCGAATGCGTGGACGCCATCGAAGAGCTGGCCAAGCTGAAGGCTCGCAAGGCCAGCAAGGGACGCGATGAGAAGATCGCGGCTCTTCAGGAGCACATCCGCCGCCTCGAAGACGAGGTGTGCATGAATGTGGAGGCGTTCGTCAGCAAGAGTCGCGAGTTGAAGGACGCCATGAAGAAAGGCATGGCGGCCAGGACCGAGATGGTGGAAGCGAATCTGCGTCTCGTGATCAGCATCGTCAAGAAATACATGAACCGGGGTTTGTCTTTCCTGGATTTGATCCAGGAGGGAAACACGGGCCTGATGAAGGCCGTTGAGAAGTTCGAGTACCGCCGGGGCTACAAGTTCAGCACGTATGCCACGTGGTGGATCCGCCAGGCGGCGACCCGGGCCATCGCGGACCAGGCCCGGACGATCCGTATTCCGGTTCATATGATCGAGACGATCAACAAGCTGATGCGGGTCCAGAAGAAGCTGGTCCAGGAACTGGGGCGGGAGCCCACCCCTGAGGAAGTCGCCGAGGAGATGTCTCTGCCGGTCGAGCGCGTTCGGGCCGTTTACAAGATGGCCCAGCAACCGATCTCGCTGCAGAGTCCGGTCGGCGACGGCGATGACGCCCATTTCGGCGATTTCATCGAGGACAAGGGGGCTGAAAACCCGTCGGAAATGACGGCCTACAGCCTGCTCAAGGAACGCCTGAAAGACGTTCTGGACACGCTGACCGAGCGTGAGCGGCAGGTGCTGAACCTCAGGTTCGGCTTGGCCGACGGTTATCCGCGGACTCTGGAGGAGGTCGGAAAGCAGTTCTCGGTGACCCGGGAACGGATCCGGCAGATTGAGGCCAAGGCCCTTCGTAAGCTGCGCCATCCCACCCGCCTGCGCAAGCTCGAAGGTTTCCTGGAAATGCGGTAACAACCGCGCCTGAAAGAAAGGAATAGGTAGTGTGATGATGCAGTTTGCTAATGGGGTTTCGGTTTGTGCAAGTTTTGCGCTCGTGTTTTTTATTCTCGGACTGCTGCTCGGACGCCGGTGGAAGTCGCGTCCCGCTTCGGTCGGATACAATAACCGGCGGCCGGATTTCCGGAAGCCCACCTTCCAAAGCAAATCCCCGCCGCCTCCGCCTCCGCGCAAGGACGGCGTGGTTGAGCTCTATGTCGGAAACCTGGCGCTCGAGACCACCAAGGAAGACGTGGAAACGGAGTTCGGCAAGTACGGCAAGGTGCTGAATATCCGCCTGATCACGAAGCCCGGCGAGAACAAGAGCTTCGGATTCGTGGAGATGGGGTCGGCCAACGATGCCGACGAAGCCATCAAGGCGCTCGCGGGCAAGGACTACATGGGCAACGCCCTCGAGGTCAACGTGGCCAAGTCGCCCCGCGGCCATCACCACCGCAACCGCCGGCGTTAAGCGATCGCGGAACAGTCATAACGGATAAAGGCGCCGAGACCCCTCGGCGCCTTTTTTTTATGCCGATCCTTATTCCGGGAACATCATGGCCATGCTGAACTCGTCCATGAAGGCCGGATCCAGCGAAAGGTCGATGTGGCGGGCTTTCCGGATGATTTCGCCCGCATAAACCTGCTCCTCCTCGGCCAGCAGGGCGCGCTTGGCGCCGAACGAGGCGGCGT
>CAIKKV010000661.1 GCA_903828035.1 uncultured bacterium | reverse complement strand
GCTTCCCCGTCACCGTGTCGAGGAAGTCGAGCAGCTCAAAATAATCGCCCCCGCCGTGGCCCGACTTGCCCGCCTCCTCCATGCCCTGCTTCCAGTAGTCGGGCAGGAACTCGTCGGCCAGCGTGTCGAGATCCGTCCAGGTGTGCGGGTTTTCGGAACGCGACCGCAGCCAGATCCGGTTCTTCTCGCCGGCCGCGCGCGCGGACTCGTAGCAGCCGTCCGAGCCCTGCACCTGGTAGTTGGTCATGGCGTGCGGGCGGTCCGACAGCATGTCGACCCGGATCTTCACCAGCCCGCCGCTGCGCATCTTGCACAGCATGACGGACGACTCCTCGTTCTCGTAGCGCGCCCCGCGCGGGTCGCGGTAATGATGGCCCGAGCCGGCGCAGCAGACCGACTCGACGCGGTCGCCCCGCATCCACTGGAGCAGGGGGCCGAGGCTGTGCGTGCCGTAGGTGACGCCGTTGATGCCCGTCTGCCACTTCCGGCGCCAGGTGGTTTTCTCGTTGAGCTCCTTCAGCTCGTGAAGATATTCGCCCTCGCCATAGTAGGGCGTGCCGAGCAGCCCTTTCTCGATGATCGAGCGGACAATCACATTGGGCTGCATGTAGGTGTAATTCTCGGCCATCATGTAGAAGGCCTTGCTGCCCTGGCAGGCGCTGACCAGCTGCCGGCATTCCCCGATCGAGACGCCGGCGGGCACCTCCGACAGCACGTGCTTGCCGGCCTGGAGCGCCGCGATGGCCTGGGGGACATGCAGGGGCATGGGCGTGCCGATGACGACCGCATCGATCGGCGAGCGGGCCAGCATCTCCTCGAACCGGACGTAGGACTCGGGCGCCTCCAGCTTCGCGGCGGCCTCCGGCAGCGCGGCTTCATTGATGTCGCAGACGGCCCGGATCTCGAACTGGCCGAGGGCCTTGCAGGCGGCCCTGAAGCTGCCGCCCCGGCCGCAGGCGCCGACTATGCCAAGCTGAATTTTGGACGAAGATGTTTTCACGGGTTTTCAGATTCCGATTTTCACGCGTAATAGTGAATGATGGCGCTTTGGCGCAGTCCCTTGCGCGCCGAAAAACGACAGTTTTTTTCGATTCATTTTCAAACGGTTTAAGGGAGGGTAATAAGGGTTTGTTACGATCGGACGGAGGAGGCCCGGATGGTGAGAGACGGGGCGCTGACGAGGTGGCGGAAGGTGTGCCGGGGCGGATTCTCGATGCGCGAGAGGAGCATTTTGAAGGCCTGCTCGCCGATCCAGAGGTCGTTGACGTTCACGCTGGTGAGGGGAACGACGCCGAACTGGGCCAGCTGCGTGTCGCCCGAACCGATCACGGCCACATCTTCCGGCACCTTGATGCCCATTTCCTGCATCAGGCGGATGGCCAGGGAGGCGGCGTTGTCGTCGCCGAGAAGTCCATCGAACTGGCCCTTGTTCTGGATCAGGAAGGAGCGCATGGCCGACTCGAGCTGGACCTGGGTGGGCGGCTCGCCATCCGCGCCAATGCCGATATCCATGAGCAGCGGCGCGGGCATCCCTTCCTTTTCGAGCTCCTGGCGGACCGCGTCTTCGCGCACGGCGTGCATGTAGACGGTCGGGACGGTGTTGGCGAGGGCGATCCTTTTGCGGCCGAGGGCCAGCAGGTGGGCGGCCTGGAGCCGGCCCGCTTCCGTGTAGTCGGCGCTGACATCATCGCAATCGAAGGAAAAGGCGCAGGAGCCGTCGAGCGTGACCACGGGGAAGCCGATATTGACCAGGCGCTTGAGCTCCTCGTGGGTGCCGCCGTCGCTGGGCTGGAGGATGAGGCCGTCGATTCCCTTGTCCAGATGCAGCTGGATCAGGTTTTCCTCCTGGTCGGCCAGGTTGCCGTGCACGCTGTAGATGACCGCGTACTGGCGCTGGCGGGCGGCCTCGAAGATGCCCGTGGAGCGGTTATGGTGGGTGCCGGCATAGAAGAGGGGGGAAACGGCGCCGATGGACTGCGTGCGGCCTTCCCGCAGGGAGCGGGCGGTGAGGTTGGGGCGATAGCCCAGTTCCCGGGCGGCTGTCAGGATGCGCCCCCGTGTTTCAAGCGAGGCCCAGCAGTTGGGCCGGTTGTTCAGGACCTGGCTGGCTGTAGCGGAGCTGACGCTGGCTTTGCGCGCCACATCCGCAAGCGTTACCCGGAAACTTTTTCGTAAAGGCTCACCACCGCGATCGGTCATATTTTTCTCCAATTAGCGGGGACTTTATGTCATTGATAAATTAAAGGCAATGAAATTTGTATAAACCGATGAGTACAACTATTTGTCAGTGGCTGGCCAGATTGTTTTCCAATGCTCGGCGCCGACTCCGCTGATCTTGCTCAATCGAACTTTTATCTTGGCTACAGGCACTTCCGCGTCGATCCGCAGGATCAGGCAGGGCGCGCCCTTGCTGACCCACAGGTCGACTTTACCCTTTCGCACAAACAAGCCTTCAAAGGAGGCCTCCAGATGCCCTTTCAGGGCGGGAATCAGTCCGAAATCGGGGATGGGAATCGTCTCGTTCAGATCCTCGACGGCCAGTGAAACCTTGTAGATCTTGTCATCGGCCATGACGTCGAATTGATTGGTGGTGTTGCCGAGAAAGCCGTCCTTGCGCAGCCAGTAGGAGAGGCTCGGGATGTCGCGCATGCCGGGGGCGATCGGCAGGTTCCAGTCGTGGTATTTGCGGACAAGCTTGCGCCATCGCGCGGTGCTTTTTTCATGGTTGAAATCGGTCACGGCGAGTTCGTGGCGGGTGCCTTCGTTCATGTTCTTGACGAAGCGGACAGGGAGAAAGGTGGCGGGGTCGATGTAGCTCTCGATCACGTCGTTCACGGGGTAGAGCGAGGCGATGAACTTGTTGCTGATGGTGCGGTAGCGGATGCGCAGGAGGAGCCGGCCGTCGCTCCAGCGCACCCAGTCGGTGGTGACGACCGCTTCGGCCACCTGGAACACGCCCCAGTGGACGCGGTAGGTCAGCTGTTCGCCGACCGGGAACCAGAACGCCGCGGCGCCGGGCGGGTTGGTCGCCACCTCCGGCTGCCAGCGCATGTCCGCCAGGTCATTGGTTTCCTGGCCGGCGAGCGGGCGGCTCAGGGCCGTGGCCAGCAGGAGAAGCAGGAGCGGTTTGGCGAATCGGTGCATGGCGCGAATTATAGGGGAAGGGCGCGTTTCTGGAACCCTTTTTTTTGCGGCGGCCAAGGGACTGGCCTCCCTACCTGGCAAACTGCAAGAAGGGCGCGCAGTCCCTTGCGCGCCGAAAACTTGGGGTAATAAAATTGAAGTTTCGGTCGATTAGGGGTAGGGTGACAGGCTTAATCGGGTTTCGGCAGCTGGCGCGGAAGGACGGCAGGATGGACAGTCCGGGAATGGGGAGCGGCTTCATGGCCGCCGGTTTTCAATCGCTTGCGTACCTGGCTTCCCGCTGGTTCCTGCGGCGCTCGGGCGGCACGCCGCTCCAGTTGCTGGGCATCTCGCACCTGATGATGGGCGCGGCGGCGGTGCTGTTGTTCCCCCTGCTGGCCAGCCCGACGATGCCGCCGCTGTCCGTTTACCTCTTCAAGGGGCTGGGCGCGATCGGGTTCTACCTGGTGGCCCAGCTCGGCCTGTTCATGGCGCTGCGCCATGCCGACTCGTCCCGCATCGCCCCCCTGCTGGGGCTGAAGATTTTCTTCCTGGCGCTGGTCAGCGTGTTATTCCTCCACCTGCACCTGAATGGCTGGCAGTGGATGGCGGTGGCGCTCAGCGGCGCGGCGGTCTTCCTGCTGAATGAGAGCGGCGGGCGGCTGTCGGGCGGCGCCGTGGCGGCCGTGGCGGTGACGGTCGTCGGCTACTCGCTGTCGGACCTGTTCATCAAGCAGCTGGTGGTGGCGCTGGAGCCGGCGGGGCCCCGGGCGCCGCTGATCGGCGTGTGCGTGACGTACATCATGGGCGGCGTGACGGGGATTCCCCTGACGCTGCGCGCGGCGTCGTGGCGGCCGCGGCTATGGGGCATGGCGGCGCCGTATGCCCTGGCCTGGTTTCTCAGCATGCTGTTCCTGTACGTCACCTTTGACCGCATTGGCGTGGTCTTCGGCAACATCATCCAGTCCACGCGCGGCCTCATGTCCATCGGGCTGGGCCTTGTGGTCGGCCGTGCGCTGGGCATGGTGGACCTGGAAATGCATGTCTCGCACGGGGTGCTGGCCCGGCGGGTGGCCGGGGCGGTTCTCATGACCGCCGCCATCGCCTTGTACCTGATTCGGTAAAGGCTCCGCCCCTTGGTGGGAGCGCCACACCGTGGTGTGATGCGGCGCAGGCTTGCCGGTCGTTGAGGCTGTTTGGACCCGTGCGGGTTTATCCATTTCGGGCGCAAAAGGCCGGCCGCTTTCGGGCTGATCCGTGCTCCGGCTTCGGAGTCGGACCCACGAGGTCACGCCTCCTCGCCGTCGCGCGGCTGAGCCTCGAAATCGTCTCGTCCTTTTTCGCCTGATCGAAATGGATCAACCCCCTCGCCATCGCTCGCCTTGCCGCTGTCGCGGCAATGGGCGCTCGCGAGGAGGTTTCCGTTAAGCGCCCGCAGGGATTGACGGAGGGGATGGCGATGGGCAAGCTCATGACAACGCCTGATTCGGTGACTATTCCGCCCCTTGGTGGGAGCGCCACACCGTGGCGCGATGCGGCGCAGGCTTGCCGGTCGTTGAGGCTGTTTGGACCCGTGCGGGTTTCCATCAACAGCCCGCAGGGATTGACGGAGGGGATGGCGATGGGCAAACGCATGACAACGCCTGATTCGGTGACTATTCCGCCCCTTGGTGGGAGCGCCACACCGTGGCGCGATGCGGCGCAGGCTTGCCGGTCGTTGAGGCTGTTTGGACCCGTGCTGGTTGTGGCTTTTCGGCAACGGCCTGGCGTCCGCTTTTGCGTCGTGGCGGCGGCCAAGGGACCCCTTCGGCAAGCTCAGGACATGGCCGCCCTACCTGGCAGACTTCAGGTAGGGCGCGCAGTCCCGTGCGCGCCGACCAACGACCAACGATTAACAATTACAACGACTCAGACCTTGATCGCCTGGGTGATGAAGGCGAGGGTGAAGAGCGCCACCGTTTCGATGATGCCGATGGCCATGAAGTAGTTGGCGGTGCCCTGGCCGGTTTCGGCCAGCGCGTCGGCGCACGCGGCGCCGGCTTTTCCCTGCACCCAGGCCGAGAGGCCCATGGCGATTCCGCCGAACACGCCCGCGCCCATGAGCGACGGCCAGGCGCCGCCGGCATCTGCCGCCGCGAGGATGAACCGCATGACGATGAACCCGTAAATCGTCTGCGAGAGCGGCGCGCCGATGAACGCCACCAGCATGAAGGGCGCCAGCTTGTTCTGGGCGTAGCATTTTTTCCAGGCGCCGACCGCGGACAAGGCGGCCACGCCGGCTCCGAGTCCGGAGCCGATGGCGGAGAGGCCCAGCATGGCGGTTCCACCCAGCTTGCCCAGGGATGCGATATCTGCGGGAGTCATGGCGTATCCTTTCGTGTGTGTGATGCGGTCAAGGCGTTGATTGCCTACGGAACGGGTTGTATTTCTGCCCCAGCCACTGGATGCCCATGTGGGTGGAGAACTCGAGCGCGTTCAGCCGGACGCCGTGCACCAGCACGGCCAGGGTACTCAGGAGAATGTTGAGAAGGTGAACGACAAAGATGATCATCACCCCCAGCAGGGTCCACAGGATGTTGGCGGAGTCGGACGGAAACGCAATGCTGTTGAAGGCCTTGATCAGCACGACGGAGGCGCTGCCAACCAGGTAGAGCCGAAGATAGGAAACCACGTCGCCGAAGTTTCCGATGATGCTCATCGGCAGCGTCAGCAGAGCGGCGTACTCCCTCTTGATGTCCCGTACCGGCACCGTGAACCCCAGGATCAGGAGGATGCTCAGGCTGAGCAGCGGCGTGACGCCCGGGAGCAGGGGCAGCCCCAGCACCAGGTAGTTGGCAAAGGCGTACATGGCCCAGCAGGAGCCGATCCAGCCCACATGCGAGAGCGCCGTCCATTGCCGCCGCAGGCGCCAGACGTTCCAGCCGTGGGCAATGGACATGTGAGCGGCTCCAACCAGGAAGCAGAACTTCTGAATCTGCGTCGTGTCGGTCAGCCAGTCGATCCTCAACGCTTTCAGCGGGCCGGGAATCGCATCAAAGCCCAGGTACGAGCCGGTCAGCACGCCCCAGATGACCGTGGAGACCGAGAGGATGGCCGCCAGGGGCACCAGGTGGCGGGGCGCCGTTTTCCACTTATTCCTGATCAGGAGGGTCAGGCCGAGGAAGAGCAGGCCGTAGACGGCGTCCCCCACCAGCATGGCGACAAAAAGGCTGAAGAAAACCAGGAAAACGGGGCTTACATCAACTTCGCGGTAGCCGGGGAGGATGCCGAGCATGTCGAACATGACGTGGACCGGCCGGATCCAGCGCGGGCTGTCGATGAGCGTCGGCACCGGATCCGAATCCGCCGGCTCCTCGGCCAGCCAGCCCCACCCGCGCCTTTTCGCATCGGCTTCAAGACGGGGTAATTCCCGCGTCGGCAAATACCCCTGGAGGAGGAGCAGCGTTCCTTCCGCGGCCATGCCATCCCGCGCTTCGAGCCAGCGCAGGCGGCTTTCCCGCCCGGCGATGGCCGCTGCGATGGCTTTATTGAAAAGCGAAAGGGAGTTGATCGCATCCCCGTCTTCCGCCTGTTCGGCGGCGGCCCGGTCGCGCTCGCGCTTGAGATCCGCCAGGGAACGCTCGGGGATGGGGAGCTCGGAGGCCGCGGCGT
>CAIKKV010000660.1 GCA_903828035.1 uncultured bacterium | reverse complement strand
GCGAGTCGCCCGAGCAGAAGTACATGCTGCGGACCGCGGAGTGGAAATACCTGTATTCGGAGATGGGCGGCGTGGAGGAGCTCTACGACGTGAGCCGGCCGTCGTACGAGCTGGCCAATCTCGCCGCGGATCCGGCGTTTTCGCACGTCCGCTCGGACCTGCGCGAGCGCCTGACCACCTGGTGCCGCGACCAGGGCGATGACGCCATGATTCCCGGGGGCGAGTTGGCGGTGAGCCCCCTGCCGGAGGAAAAGCCCTTTTCCGCGGGGCGCCTGGGCTGGAGAAAGTATTGAAAACGACCCTCGAAGAGACGCGGATCCTGTCGGCCGAAGTCACCTTTTCGGAGCGCACGCTGATCAAGCCCCTGCTGCTCAGCACGGGCCCCATTTCGGTGATCACCGAGGCGACGGCCCATGTGCGCGTGCGCTGCGGCGCGGTGGAGGCCTCCGGCGCGGGCTCCATCTGCCTGAGCGACCTGTGGGCCTGGCCCGAGCCGGAGCTGGACCACGGCCGGCGCGATGCGGCCATGCGGCGGATCGCCGACTGGATTGCCGGCAGCCTGAAAGAGCTGTGCGGCGGCCCGGCCCATCCGCTGGAGCTGGGGCTGCGGCTGCACGAGGCGGTCCTGCGGAGCCATCCCGAGCCGCTTCCCGGCCACCCCATGCCCGCCCTGGCCCTGGCCAACGCCCTGAGCCCGTTCGACGCCGCCCTTCACGACGCGGCGGGCCGCGCCCTCGACCGCTCCGCCTTCTCCTTCTACGCCGGGGACGCCGCGATTCCCTCGGCCGCGCACTTGTTCCCGAAATCGAATGCCACGCGGGCGGTTCGCGCCCTGCTGCGGCCGGAGCCCCTGCGGGAGCTGCCGGCCTGGCTGATCGTGGGCAAGCACGACGACCTGGAGCGGGACGTGCGGCCGTGGGTGCGCGACCGGGGCTACGGCTGCTTCAAGCTGAAGATCATGGGGAAGGGGGCGGCCGAGGACGCCGCCCGCACGGCGGAGGTGTATCGCGCCGTCCGCGCCTTCGGGGTGGCGCGCCCGCGCCTGTCGGTGGACTCGAACGAAGGCAACCCCGATGCCGCCAGCGTGATGGAATACCTGGAGCGGCTGGCCGCGCTGGACCGGGAGGCGTTTGACGCGCTCGGCTATCTCGAGCAGCCGACGAGCCGCGACATCGTGCGGCGCCCGGAGGACTGGCGGCGGGTGGCGGCGGTGAAGCCGGTCCTGCTCGACGAGGGGCTGACCTCGTTCGAGCGCCTGGCCGAGGCGGAGGAGCAGGGGTGGTCGGGCCTCGCGCTGAAGACCTGCAAGGGCCACAGCTTCGCGCTGGCGGCCGCCGCCTGGGCGCATCAGCGCGGCCTGCCGGTGGCGCTGCAGGACCTGACCAATCCGGGGCTGTCCGCCATTCACGCGGCCTGGTTCGCGGCCTTCGTGCCGACCCTGAACGGGGTCGAGCTGAACAGCCCCCAGTTCATGCCCTCGGCCAACGCCGCCTGGATGCCGCGCCTGGCGGGCCTGTTCGAGCCGCGCGACGGCGCGCACCGGCTGCCGGGAAAGGTTCCGGCCGGCCTGGGGTCGGCCTGGGACGGCTTGCCGGCCTGACCTCAGTCGCCCGCGCAGGAAAGGCGGTCGATGGAGATGCCCGTCCGGGCAATCTCAAGCAGCACCACGCCGTTGGTGCCCAGCCCCGGGGGGAGCGTGAATCGATGGTCCCTCCATTGCCGCGTCACCGGCTCCACGGCCAGCTCACGGCCTTCCGCCAGCAGTTTCACGGGAAGGGTCTGGGCGGCCGGGTCGTCGTGTTTCATCCGGATGCTCCAGGTTCCCGCCAGGGCGGGGATATAGAGGGCTCCCGTTCCGATGGTTTGCCGGTAACCGAAGCGGTGGGCTCCCTCCCAGTCCTGTTTGGCCATGGAGAAGCCCCTGATCAGCCCCATGGCCGAGAACCCCACGTCCAGCGTGATGGGCGCGGTGAAGGGCCGGGTCGAGTCCGGCTCCAGCCGGCAAATGCGGAACGTCCGTTTTTCCCGGACCAGGTTCCGCGGCAAGCGGTCGAGGCGGCGTTCGAGAATCTGGAATTGTCCGGACACGGCGGTCGTTTCGATCGCGCGCATCGAGGGATGATAAAAGGGCTCGCCGATCCAATAGACCCGCTTCCCCTCTTTCAGCCAGCGGAGGATCAGGGCCGTGGCGGCCTTGGCATTCCGGATCCCCGTCTTTTCGGGAAGACGCGTGAGGGCGAAAGTCGGGAGGTTGTACAGGTAGCGCAAGGGGGTGCTCGGCTCGGCATGCCAGCACAAGACCACGTCGGCGTCGGCGACCGCGCTTGCCACCCGGGTCATGAAAGCCGGCAGGCCCTCGAACTCGCGCGAGCGGAAGAGGGTGGCCGGCCTGGGCCGCATCCCGGAATACCAGCCGGCCGCCAGCGCCGCCACCAGGACAAGGCCTCCCGCCTGCCTCGCGCGCCCCCGGTTTCCCATCCTCCGCATCAGTGAAATGGCCGTTTCCGCGGCGAGGATGGCGGCAAACGGGAAGACCACCGGCACCCAGCGCCGGGCGGCCCACAGGTAAACGGGCTGGACCATTTTATAGGCCAGCAGCACGCCGGCCGTGACCAGTCCCGCCACCAGGAACGCCCGCTGGCTATCGGTCCAGTCCGTCCAGCGGCGCAAGCCGAAAAACGCCACGGCGAGCAGGGCTCCCGCCGGGCCGAGAAGGCTCGCGAAAAACACGAGATTGCGTCCGTCCGGTCCGGCATCCAGCCGCGGGCGGACGAAATAGCCCAGCGCGCCCAGCAGGAGCGCCAGCGCGAGCGGCGTCCAGCGCCACGCCCGATTCCAGGCGGGGCCGGGTTGCCGGCGGAGTAACAGCTTGGCCAGGATCGGCCCGGCCGCGATGGCGGCCGCCGCCAATCCCGCGGCCGGCATCCACCAGGAGGGGTGGCTTGTCAGGTGAGTCCACAGGAAGCGCGTCATGACATCCGCCCGGGCCAGGTTCCACGCCATGGCCAGCGTGGAGAACAGGGCGGTGGCCAGGAGCACGCCCCAGGCCCCGGGGCGGGGCGAGACCCGCGCGCGCGCGGCGGCCGCCATCAGGATTCCCGCCACCGGCAGCACGGAGGTGCTGTGCGCGAGGATCGCGGCGCCGAAAGCGGCGCCCGCGGTCAGCGCCACCCCTTCGGCGCCGGGCCGCCGCCACGCCCGCTCGAGCGCCCAGAAGCCCGCAAACAGGCAGAACTGCGTCATCATTTCGGCGGTCGTAAAGCGCATCAGGTAGAGCTGGGCCGGGCAGAGCGCGAGGGCCGCGCCCGCCAGCAGGGCCGTTCGCTTCCCGAAGAGGCTCCCCGCCGCCAGGACGACCATGCCCAGGGCGAACAGCGCGATGGCGGTGTGGCCCGCCCAGGCGCCGCCCAGCCCGAAAAGTCCCACCCATACCGCCAGCCAGGAGGGATAGAGGTGGAAGTAATCCGGCATCAAGAGGCCTTTGCCGGGATCGGTCACCAGATAGCCGGGCTGGAGCGTCCGGCGCGGGGGCTCGGGCTCGTGCATCAGCGTCCGCTGCTGCGCCGGCTTCAGCGAGGCCAGGATCGGATCGTGGATTTCGAGCGCGCCGGTGCGGGCGATGTTGGAGGCCGTGCAGACATATTCACCCGGGTCCCAGCCGCCGAACAGGTAGGTGTGGGCCGGGGTAATCAGGAAGCAGGTCGCCGCCAGGAGCGCCGCCGCGCTTAGCAGGAACGCCGCCCGGGGCGGCTCTTGTTCCGGCTCCGGCCGGGCCGGGCGCGGGCGAAGAAGGAGGATCAGGCCCGCCAGGCCCCAGAGGCCCGCTGCCGCGGTCAGGAGCCGGAGGCTGAAGCAGCCGGCGTCCGCCAGCGCCAGCGCCAGCACGGAGAGGAGCAAGGGGCCCCATAAGAGGGCCAGGACGCCCTTGTCGAACGCGCTCAGCCGGCGCGACGACACGCGCGCGGCCAGGGCCATGCCGCCCAGGCCCGCCAGGGCCAGGAGGCCCGCGAGCCACGCCGCGGCTGTAAATAACTGCATGGTCATCCCACCCCTCTGCGTTCGATCGCCGCACAGCATACCCTACCCGGGATCCGTTTCAAAACGTTTTGTCGGGGTTGACGATTATGGACACAATCGCGGATCCGTGGTAGTTTGGCGCACAATAAAGGAAGCATTATGACGTCGAAAAACGAAAATGAATCGCAGGACGCCAACCTTGTTCTCGTGGAGGTGAACGGCCAGACGCTGAGCGCCCACGAGTTGAACGAGATCGTCGAGGCCCAGATGGCCCAGCATGGCAATTCGCTGAAAGCGGAACAGATTTCGGACGCCATCCGCCATTTCCGCGCCCATGCGGTCCGCGACTTCATCACCCAGGTCCTCCTGGAAGGCGAGACCGCCGCCCGCCAGATCGCCGTCCCCCCGGCCGAGGTGGAGAAGGCCCTGAAGGACGTCTCCGGCCGCCTCCCCCCCGGCACCGCCCTCAAGGAGGCCCTCGCCGCCGGCGGCATGACCCTCGAGATGTTCACCGCGCGCCTGGAGAAAGAGCTGCGGGTGCGGGAGCTCGTCAACACCGTCATGGCCAAGGTTCCCGCCGTCACGGAGGCGGAGGCCGAGGCCTTCTACGCCAAGGAGACGGGCTCCATGACCGGCCCGGAAACCGTCAGCGCCCGGCATATCCTCGTCATGAGCGACGCCAAGGACAGCGCCCAGGTCAAGGCGGAGAAGCGCGCCAAGATCGAAGGCCTGCGCGGCGAGCTCCGGGCGGGGGCCGACTTTGCGGCGCTCGCGAAGGCCCACTCCGAGTGCCCGTCCGCCCAGGAAGGCGGCAGCCTGGGATCCTTCGGCCGCGGCCAGATGGTCAAGCCGTTCGAGGATGCCGCGTTTTCCCAGCCCCTGAGCACCGTGGGGGAGGTGGTGGAGACGCCTTTCGGCTTTCATCTGATCGAGGTGACCGCGCGCGAGGACGGCTCGATGCGCTCCTTCGCGGAATGCAAGGACCAGATCCTGGAGCATCTCGCCCAGCGCCGGAAGCAGGAAGCCTTCATGGCGTTCATCAATGTGCTCCAGGCGTCGGCGACGATTTCCATGGATCCCTCGATCGAAGAGGAAATCGAGCAGGCCGAAAAGGAATAGCGTATGAGCGCAAGCCAGCCGCAACTCAATAGCGTCAACATGATCCGCCCGCATATGGACGGCCTGCCGGCCCCCCTGTTCCCTGCCGGCTACAGCATCCGGCCCATGAGTCTGGATGATATCGGGCTGTGGATCGATATCGAGATGGACGCCGAGCCGTTTTTCGCGGTTCAGCCGGATCTGTTCCGCAAAGCCTTCGGGGACGACCTGGCGGCCGTTCCGGGCCGGTGCTTCATCCTGACCGATCCGCGCGGGCTGGGCGTGGGCACGATCAGCGCCTGGTACAACCGGGAGTTTAACGGGCAGGACTACGGGCGGATTCATTGGGTGGCGGTGCGGCCCTCGCACCAGGGCAAGGGGCTGGCGCGGGCCGGCCTGGCCTATGCCATGCGCGTGCTGGCCCAGTGGCATGATCGCGCGTATCTGGTCACCGCCATTGAGCGCATCGGCGCCATCAAGCTCTACCTGGACTTCGACTTTGCGCCCGATCTGGCGCCCGAAGGGGCCCGCGCGATCTGGTCCGCCTACGCCAGGATTTATCCGCATCCGCTGGTGGAGAAAACGCTGGCTGGATAACGCCTTCTTCAGTCGTTGGTGAAAAGCGGACCTCGCAGTTGCCTGTCAGTAGGCGCGGCGCGGGTTTGCCGTTTCGGCGTTAACAAGCGGACGCGTTTGGGCTGATCGAAACGGCGCAACCCGCTTCATGCAACCCGTACATCAGGAGTCAGTGCGGCATCATGACAAGGTGTGTTTGCCCTGCCATTTGGGTGCCTTTCCATTTGGGTATTGGCTATGCGCTACGGCGACTGTAAGATGTGAACACGATGAAAGGAGAGCTGCCATGAAGGGTTTGAACTTAGCGCTGCTGGCAGTCTTTGCGTGGGCCGCGTCGCTCCAGGCGCAATCCTACACCATTCAGAAGCCAGGCGAGCTTCCGACCTATGTGCGTCCGTCGCCCGGAGGCGGCACGACCCTCTTCACGCCGGGTAAACTGCCCACCACCGTCTACCCCAGTCCGGGCGGAGGGTCGACGATCATGGCGCCAGGCCAGCTCCCCGTTTACGTCCGTCCCTCGCCCGGGGGCGGGAGCACCATTTTCACCCCCGGCCAGCTTCCCGCCTATGTGCGGCCGTCGCCCGGCGGGGGCCTCACCATCACCACCCCCGGCGAGCTTCCCACCTATGTGCGGCCATCGCCCGGAGGCGGCTTCACGGTGCAGAAGCCGGGCGAGCTGCCGATCTATATTCGCAAGTCGCCCTGATCCGGCGACCGGGCAAGGCGCCCTCAGGGAATGACCGGCAGGATGAGGCGCGAGGGATGCGCGGGATCGTGGAGAATCCGCTGGTGCGCCACCTGAATGGCGCTGCTCCGGTTGGGATCTTCGCCCGTGTTCAGGTTGCGGTCCCACAGCGGGAAGTTGCTGCTGGTCACTTCGAGCCGGATTCGGTGCCCCTTTAAAAAGACGTTGCTCGTGGCCTGCAGGTCCACCGTGTACTCGAACTCCTCACCGGGCGCAAGCAGCCCCGGGGTCGTCCAGTTCCCATGACGATACCGGGCGCGCACGATCCCCTCGGTGATGTTGATGGCCTTGCCGTCCGGGTGGACATCCACGAGGCGGGCGACGAAGTCCGTGTCGGGCGCGCTGGTGGAGGCCCATAGCTTCACAACCACCGGGCCGGTCACTTCCAGGTCCTGCTCCAGCGGCTCGCCGGTGTAGACCAGGACGTCCGGCCGCTCTTCGTTGGGGCGCTGGTCGCAGGGCCCGCACCAGATCAGGTTTTTATAGGCGTTGCTCCAGGGGCCCACGGAGTGGTTTCCGCCGCGCCCCATGACCGGGTTGGCGGGATCGTAGTCGAACCGGTCGCACGATTCGTCCCGGGGCGCCTCCGGCAGGAGCCGTCCGTCGCCGCCCAGGGTGTTGGCCCGGCCCTTGCTATGGAGGTGATAGGCCACGTAGCGCGTGCGGGCGAGCGGCCATTCGTCCTCGTCGCGCCACTGGTTCAGCCCCATGACAAAGAGGCGGACCGGCCGGTCGCCCAGTCCGTCGGCGGGCTTGAGGCCTTTGAAGACGCGGTCGTACCAGGACCGGTAGAGGCCCTGGCAGTTGTATTTGGACGCGGGCCCGAAATCGACGGCGCGCTGGCCGTCCGGGGTGGGCTCGAGCCCGTGGTGATGGCCCCAGGGGCCGATGACCACCTTGTGGCCGGCGGCGATCTCTGGCGTGCGCGCTTCCGCCACCATGCTTTTCCAGGTGTTCAGGACCTGGGCAGGGTAGTAGTCGTACCAGCCGCCAACGCTCAAGGTCGGCATGGTGAAGCGGTCATAGCGGCCTTGGATCGTCCAGGACTCCCAGTAGTCGTCCTTCGTGGGATGCGCCATGGCCTCGCGCCAGAGCCGGTTCGCGCCGGCTCCGCAGCTTTCGTCCAGCGTTTCAAGCGGCAGGCGGCGGCACAGCTCCTCGACGTTGAAGATGTCCAGCAGGCCGCTGTTTCCGGTGCGGGAGCCGGTGTCGAAGCAGGCCCACGTGTAGGCCAGGAAAAGGGTCAGAGGCCCGCTGTTGTAGAAGCCCCGCAGCCAGGGCGTGCTGGGCATGAAGGTGGGGACCAGCGCGTCGGGCGTCGGGCCGGAGTCGTGGGAAACCCCCAGCATCTGGGACCAGCCGAGGTAGGAGGGGCCGGTCATGCCGACCTTGCCGCTGCACCAGGCCTGCTTCCGGATCCAGGCCACGGTGTCCGGCGTGTCGTTGATCTCCTGGACGAACGGCGCGTAGTCGCCGTCGGAGTCGAAGCGCCCGCGGACGTCCTGGCAGATGAAGACGTAGCCGTTGCGGACCCACTCCTCCCAGCCGGCCATCCAGCCCAGCCTGTTGTAGGGCGTGCGCTGGAGGATCACGGGGTAGCGGCCTTCCGCTTCGGGAAGGAAGATCGAGGTGGCCAGAGGCGTGCCGTCGCGCATGGCCACCCGCTCCAGGCGGATGAATCGGCAGTTGCGGGCTTTTCCAGGAGTCATGGGAACCTCTTCAGGGATGTTCAAACTCGTCGGGCCATCGCGCCGGGCTCGTCCCCGGCTCGGAGGGGGAGGAGGCGGAAGGACCACTCATAGACGCCGGGGCCGACCCTGTACTCGGGGTGCACGTTGCGGGTCCAGCCCGTATCGCCGCCCACGCCCAGGTGCCGGTGGTCGAGATGCAGCCAGATCTCCGGGCGCGGCTTCAGCTTCCAGCTGTGATCGGCGGCCATCAGGTCGTCGATGGCGTAATGCAGGGCATCGAAGTGGAAGGGCCCCTGTCCCCGGATCAGCACGCCCGCGCCCGCGCCATCGCGCAGGGCCAGCCACCGCGTATCCTCGCGGCCGCCGCAATCGCCCGGCAGGAGGTAGCCGGCTTCGAAGAGGTCGGTGACGGTGGACTCGTAGCGCCCGAGGAGCGCGGCCGATTTCCGGTCCGGGTAGTTTTCAAACGGGCCCCGGCCGAACCAGGTGGCCTGCTCCAGCTCCGGAGCCAGCGCCAACTCCACGCCGATCCGGGCCACGAGCGGAATGGCGTCGGGCACGTCGAGCCGCTCCGCCACTTCCAGCGAGCCGTCCCCCCGGAACCGGTACTCCAGCGAGCCGCGGATCCGGATGTCGGGCGAGGCGCCGGTGAGCTCCGTCTCCACCCGGAACCAGAAGAGGTCGCCGGCCGCGGCCGAGGTCACGCCGATCACCTTGCGTGACGGCGCCTGGTCCAGCCCCAGCCGCTTCCAGTCTCTCAAATGGGAACCTGGGTTGCCTACCATTAAGTCGTTGTCAGTGGGCGCCCGGCGCACATTCTCGAGCGGGCCCGAGGCCAGGCGCTCGCGGCCATCGACGGCGTAGGAGACGCAGCGGCCGGAGGGCTTGTCGAACGCGACCGTCACGCCGGCGGCGGCGGCGGTGATCCGATCGCCTTCCCCGGAAACCGAGATGAGGCCGGCCGGCGCCGCGGCGGCCGCGGCTTTGTGGAGGGCCAGGGGGAATTGCGCCCAGGCGATGACGTGGCCCCGGGCGGCCCACGGCTGATCCGAGGCCAGGCGGGCGCGGATGTTGAAGGCGTACTCGGCGCCAGGGACGGGCTCGGGCAGGGTAAAGCCCAGCGTCAGCTTCAGGTCGCCACCCGGCTCCACGGGCGGCAGGCCGCACTGGCCCTGCGCCAGGATCCGGCCGTCCTCCACGAGCTCCCAGGCGATGTCGAACCGGCTCAGGTCGATGAACTGGTGCTGGTTCAGCACGTGGACGGTGCCCGCAAGGGACTCTTCGCCCGTCGCCGAGAAGGCGATCGGGGCCTGCACGTTCTTGACCTCGAAGGCGCCGGGATGCGGAATCAGCGTGGGGCCCACGATGCCGTTGAGCACCTGGGTGGGATGTTCGCCGTGCCCCGGGTAATCCCAGCCGCAGCCGAGGTCGCCGCCGTAGCCCCAGACCTTGCGGCCGTCGGGCAGCGTGACGGTGAGCGCCTTGTCCTGCCAGTCCCAGATGAAGCCGCCCTGGAACGAGGGGAACGCCTTCACCATGTCCCAGAACTTGAAAAAGTTGCCCGTGGCGTTGCCTTTGGCGTAGGCGTATTCGCACATGATCAGGGGGCGTTTTTCCAGGGGATCGGCCAGGACCTGGCGCACCCAGTCGAGGCCGGGATACATGGGCGCCATGATGTCGGAGACGGCGGGGCCGGGGTTGCCGCTCTCGTACTGCACCGGCCGCGTGGGGTCGAGGTGGCGGATCCAGCCGGCCATGGCCGCATGGTGCGGGCCCAGGTAGGACTCGTTGCCGAGCGACCAGGTGATGACGGAGGGGTGGTTGCGGTCGCGCAGCACCATGCGCAGCCCCCGGGCGAGGTAGGCGTAGGCCCAGTCGGGGTTGTTGGAGAGGTTGCCGTGCACGCCGTGCGTTTCCAGGTTGGCCTCGTCCACGAGGTAGAGCCCGTATTCGTCGCACAGGTCGTACCAGCGCGAGTCGTTGGGATAGTGCGAGGTGCGCACGGCGTTGAAGTTGAGCCGCTTCATCTGGAGGATGTCCTGGACCATGTCCTCCCCGGTCAGGGCCCGGCCGCGCTCGGGATGGTGCTCATGGCGGTCGACGCCCCGGATGACGAGCCGCTGGCCGTTGAGCAGCAGCTGGCGGTTGCGGATCTCGACCTGGCGGAAGCCGACGCGCACGCGCTCGAAATCGACCGCCCGGCCGTCGGGGTCGAGCAGCGTGAGGACGAGCGTGTAGAGGACGGGCGTCTCGGCGGTCCAGCGGCGGGGCGCCTGCACGGGAAGGCGGACTTTGCAACAGGCCTGTTCCCTGCCCTCGTCGTTGCCATACATCGCGGTCAGGTTGGCAATGGGCCCGGTCACGGGCGCCGGCAGGACGGCCTTGCCCTCGGGATCGAAGAGCATGAAGGAGACGCGGTGGCGGACCATGTCGGGCTGGAGGTTGACATAGGCGGAAACCGCGAGCGTGGCGTCGCGGTAGGCGGCGTCGAAAAGCGTGCGCACGGAGTAGTCGCGCAGGAGCACGGCCGGCTTGGCGTAGAGGTAGACGGTTCGCTGGATGCCGCTCATCTGCCAGTAGTCCTGGTCCTCCAGGTAGGAGCCGTCGCAGTACCGGGGCACCAGGACGGCCAGGGAGTTTTCGCCCTCGCGCGCCAGGCCGGTGATCTCGAACTCGGCGGGCAGGCGGCTGTCCTCGCTGTAGCCGGCCTCCTGGCCGTTGACCCAGACCCGGGCGGCCGAGTCGACCGACTCGAACACCAGGAAGATCCGGCGGCCGCGCCAGGGGGCGGGGATGGTGAAGGTGCGGCGGTAGAAGCCGGTGGGGTTATCCGCGGGCGGGTGGGGCGGATCGGGGTCGAAGGGATAGACCACGTTCGTGTAGATCGGCTTGTCGGGCGTGCCGTGGAGCTGCCAGTTGGCCGGCACCGGCATGGAGGTCCAGTCGGCATCGGATTCGGCGGGGTCCGCGGCGCTGGCGGGCACGGATTCCGGGGTGGGGAACCACTTGAACTTCCAGGCGCCGTCGAGCGACTGGACGAAGGGAGAGGCGAGGCGGCGGCCCGCCCGGGCGGATTCGGCATCGGGCCAGGCGCCGAGCGGCGCGTGCATGGTCATGCGGTTGCGTTCGAAGACGAGCGGGTTGTCCCAGTCCTGAGGCATGACGGCTCCTTGATTAACGGACGCATCCTAGCGGAATCGCGCTTGCGCGTCACGGCCTTTCCGGCTACTTTTCCCTGATGCAGGATCCGATCATCAAGGAGTCGACCATGCCCAACATTCCCGTGCTCACCGTCGCCGGCCGCGGCCTAGCCGAAACCTACGAGCGCGCGCTGGTCGCCCTCCACGAGAAGGGAATCCGGATCAAGACCCAGTACGACAAGCCGGGCGACCCCGCCAGCCTCGACTGCACGATGAACATGACGATCGAGGACCCCCTGGCCGAGCCCATGATCCACAAGGCGTTCCCCGGCGGCATCGAGGATTTGCGCGAGTATGTGATGGAGGTGCAGGGCGTCAAGGACCACTGGGTCAAGAACATGAACGACGCGGCCGACACGCGCTGGGAGTACACCTACCACGGCCGCCTGGCCGCGTACGGCGCGTGGCGCGAGCTGAAGGAGGGCCACTCGGTCGAAACCGGGTTTTTCTCGATCGACCAGATCGAGGGCGTGCTGGCCAAGCTGGCGAAGCAGCCCTTCACGCGCCAGGCGCAGATGATCACCTGGATGCCGAACATCGACCTCGACTGCTACGACCCGCCCTGCCTGCAGTCGATCTGGTACCGGATCCTGGAGGACGAGGCCACTGGCGAGTGGTGGCTGAACTGCAATATCCGCTTCCGGAGCAACGACGCCTGGGGCGCGAACTTCATGAACATGTTCGGCTTCACGCTGTTCAACCGGGACATCATGATTCCCGAGCTGGTGCGGCGGACCAGCAAGCGGATCCGCATGGGCCGGCTGAACTGGCAGGCCGACTCGTTCCACATTTACGGCAAGGACCTGGAGCAGGCCCGCCAGCGGCTGTTCAACCGCATCCCGACCACCGACTTCGAGGATCGCACCTACGAGTTCAAGGACGAGACCATCCACTCCATCTACAAGGAGGCGGGGGCCGTTGTTCTCGAGAAGATCCGCGCGCAGGACGAGGCGTTCACCATGCGCCAGAAGCATTAACGGAGCCGCCTCATGAAGATCCTGGTCACGGCGGGGCCGACCCGCGAAGCCATTGATCCCGTGCGCTACATCAGCAACCGGTCCTCCGGCCGCATGGGCTACGCCGTGGCCCGGGCCGCCGTCGAGCGGGGCCACGAGGTGGTGCTCATCTCCGGGCCCGTCGCCATCCCCCCGCCCGAAGGCGTGCTGCTGGTCCCCGTGGTTTCCGCGGAGGACATGCGGGCGGCGGTCCAGGCGCGCCTGGAGGCGTGCGAGGCGCTGGTGATGTGCGCGGCCGTGGCGGACTGGCGGCCGGCGGAAGTGAATCCCGTGAAGATCAAGAAAATGGGGACAGCGCCCGTGCTGCGCCTGGTGAAGACGCCCGACATCCTGGCCGGCGCCTCGGCGCACAAGGGGGAGCGGATTTTCGTGGGCTTTGCCGCGGAGACGGGCGGCGATTTCGAGGCCGAGGCGGCGCGGAAGCGGCGCAAGAAGCACTGCGACCTGGTGGTGGTGAACGACGTGACCGCGCCCGGCGCGGGCTTCGACGTGGAGACGAACCGGGTCTCCCTGGTGGCCGAGAGCGGCGTGGAGCGCCTCCCGCTGATGAGCAAGCTGGAGGTCGGCCGCCGCATTGTCGCGTGGATCGAGGATCAACTGGCGAACCGTTGAACCCTTCGACTTCGCTCAGGGCAAGCCCCTGAGCCTCTTTTTACTTCAACCGCGTGGTGGGCTCGGGCGTGGCCCCGGCGGCCAGCCATTCGTTGATGAACCGGAAGGTCGCCATCGCGTAATCGTGGACGTAGAAGGCGAAATCGCGGCCGAACACGAGGACGAGCGCGAGCATGATGGCGCGCAGCCAGAACGAGTCGCTGCTCGTGTAGAGGTAATAGAGCGAGTAGCCCGGCACGATCAGGCAGAGGAGGCCGGTGACGAAATCGGTGGTCAGGGCCTCGATGACGATGACGATGTGGAAGAAGAGGATCGCATAGAAACCGGCCAGGCGCACCGTGTCCAGCCCCTCTTTGGGAAGGAGCAGCTGGTAGCCGTCGAAGTAGCGGAGGTAGCCCAGCCCGCCCGCCAGGCAGAGGAAGAGGGCCGCGGCCTTCAGGGTGGGCACGATCAGCTCGGTCTTCATGCGGCGCGGGCCGCGGTCATGGATGTGGGTGGAGACGTCGGAGAGCTGGATGTCCGGCTGGCCGCCCCGCGCCTCCAGGGCGGCTTTGGCATCGGCTTTCGCCTTGCGGATATGCTCAGGCAGGAGAAGGCCGTTCGGCTCCTTCTTGGTGTCCGGCATGGCGAGGGCTTTGCCGCACTTGGGGCAGGCGAGGTGATCGGGCCGGGCGTATTCGGACAAGGTGAGCGTCGCGCCGCAGGCGTCGCAGGTCAGGGTGATGTCAGCCATGCGATTCCGCCTTACTGCTTGAGAGCGTCCTCGATGTCCTTGTTTTCCCTGGAAGCCGCCGCCTCGAGGGTGGCCTTGGCCCTTTTACCGGCTTCAATCTTGTCCCGCTGGGTAATCACGTCCACCACGGCGCTGCCCACGGTGGGCGCGGCCGGTTTGGCGGGCGCGGCGGCGGCGGCCTGGGGCTTCGCGATCGGCTTGTCGGCAGGCGTGGGCACCGGCGCTTGCCGGCAACCGGCCAGCAGGGTGGCTCCCAGGAAAAGGGAAGGAAGCAGTTTCATGCTCTTCATCGTACGCCAAATCAGGGAAAAATCAAGCCGATAGACGGGAACGCGTAACCATGAAGAACATGAAGGGCATGAAGGTGGGAATCACGCGGAGGCGCGGAGACGCGGAGAAGAGAGGGTTTCAGGTAGGGCCCTTTTGTGGGAGCGCCACACCGTGGCGCGATGAACCCGATGATTAGTAACCACGAAAAACACGAACCACACGAAAACCGGATACGGGAAGATGGGCGGGGCCGCCCCGCACCCCCGCTGAAGAAAAAGTTCACACGAAGCCACGGAGAAGAGAAGAAAATCAACGCGGATCCCGCGGATTCAATCCGAGTCAATGCCACCCGCTTCGCGTCTCTTCAGTTTCAGTCTTTAGCGAAACGCTTTCGAGGTAGAGGGCTATGTTGAGGACGAGTCGCTTTAGCGTCGGGATCAAAGCTAAGTGCCTTCGAGGAAGCGGGCGAGGCTGGGGACGAGGCCGGGTTCCACATGCCGGACCGCCCGCTTCATCATGGCGAGAGCGGGGGGGATATGTTTCGCAAAACCCGCCGTGGGGGGATTCGCGCCCAGCCGCGCATAGGCGCCCAGCGCCTGGGACAGCCGCTGGATGGCGGCGGTCCAGAACAGCTCGTCGGGCATGTCCAGCTTCGCCTCGCGCCGGTAGTCGTCCAGCAGGAGGCGCTGCTCCCCCTCGGCCAGCGACACATACGGATCCGCCAGCAGGGAGGCGAGGTCGTAGGCCGCCGCGCCGTAGCGCATGCCCTGGTAGTCGATCAGGAGCGGCCCCTCCGGCGTGAGGATGACGTTGGTCGATTGCAGGTCGCGGTGGATCAGCACGCGCGGCAGCGCCTCCAGCCGCAAGGAGAGCCGCCGCAGGTCGGCGGCGATCGGCGTGGTCTGCGTGGGCGACAGCTTCAGGCGCTTCTGCAAAAAGTGATGGACGAAGTAGAGCCGCTCCCACCGGTAGAGCTTCGGGGAGAAACCGGCCACCAGCCGCAAGCGGGAGTGGTGCGCGGCGAGCGAGCCGGCGGTGTGGAGCCGCGCGACCAGTCCCAGCACCGGCCGGTACAGCGCCAGCCGCTCCTCGTCGCCGGCGCCCGCCAGCGCGCTCAGCAGGTCGCGCCGTCCGGCATCCTCGAAGAGCAGCTGCCGGCGGCGGGCATCCTGCCCCATCAGCCGCGGCACGCGGATGTCCTGGGAGAGGAGAAAGCGGGTGTGGCCCGCGTAGAGGGTGTTTTCATGGCGCTCCCGGCCGTATTGAACCAGGATGGCGCTGTTCCCGTTGTATTGCAGGCGGGCGAAGGAGCGGTCGGAGCCGCGCGGCCCCAGCGGCAGGGCCGCGGTTTTATCGGCCGGCCAGCCGTGGGCCTCGAGAAAGGCGCCGGCCTCCGGCAGCACGCGGGCGGAGACCGCCATGCCGGTCACCTCGCCCTGGACCCGCACGCCTTCGGCCACGACCGCCTCGTCCACCCGGGAGCCGGCCTCCACGCGGGAGCCGGGCCAGAGGATGCAGTTGCGCAGCGCCACGCCGCGGCTCACGCGGACATCCGGCGCGGCGGAAACAAATCCGTCGACCCGCACCCCCTGCCGCTTCAGCGCCCGGAGGACGGCCGGCGTTTTTGGATCGTACAGCCGCCCGCCCGGCTTTCCCGCTTTCCAGGCGGCTTCGATTTCCGCATGCGCCCGCAGGTATTCCGACAGGATGCCGATGTCTTCCCAGTAGGTCCCGGGAATGACGACCCCCGCCACCGGGCGGCCCTCGGCGATGGCCGAGCGGTAGGCGCCGACAATCGTGGAAAAGGGCTCGGGGGGCAGGTAGCGGAGAACCCCGGGATGAACCAGGTGCAGCCCGCTGAAGGTGACCGTGCCCGGGGCGCCCGGCTTGGCCACGGCGAAATTGGAGACAAGCCCCCCGCTCAGCGCCACCGTGCGGGGGCCGGCATCCGGCACCATCCACAAGGCGGCCAGCGGTTTGGCCGGGCCATAAAACGCCTTGATCAGGGGGGCGGGATCGAGCTCCGCCATGATGTCGGCATTGATCAGCCAGAAGGGCTTGTCGCGCAGGAACCAGGCGCCCTGCCGGAGCGCGCCCCCGGTGCCCAGGGGCTTCAGCGGCTCGAAGGAGAAGTTCAGCCGGATGCGGCCGGACCAGGCCCTCGCCGTCTCCAGCACGGTCAGCGGCTCGTGGTGCAGGTTGATGAGCGCCTCCCGGACGCCCCACGATTGCAGCAGGTCCAGCACATGGTGGATGGCGGGGCGCCCCCAGACGGGCAGGCACGCCTTGGGCATCCGCTGGGTCAGCGGCCGCAGGCGGGTGGCCAGGCCGGCGGCGAGAATGACAGCTTGGGTGGGGCGGGGGTGTTTCATCGGGAAGTATAGAGGAGGGCCTTGGCGCGAGTGGCGGCGAAGGCCGCCAGGCCGGGGTTCCAGCGGGCCGCGATCGTGGCGCCCGATTCGCCGTCGAGCAGCGCGAGCCGGACGCCGTCGGTGCCGTAGAGCTTGTCAAAGAAATCGGGACGGGTTCCCGGGGCGCCCCAGATCCGCCGGCGGCCGTGGAGCCGCTGGAGGGCGGCCAGGATCGACACGGAGGTCCGGGCCGGCCGGAAGAGGGCCGGCTGGGTGACGGTCATCCGGAGGCCCGGAATGAGGCGGCCGGCGTAGGGGTCGGTGGGCGGAATGAAGGGATGGGGGTGGAAGGCGACTCCCGGCAGCGCCTCGTCTCCGAGCATTTCCCTTATGGCCTCCGCTTTCATCCACGGGGCGCCGAAGACCTGGAAGGGCAGCGTGGTGGTCCGGCCGCAGCTGAGGGCGGCCACGCCTTCGGTGAACACGGTCGCCAGGTAGCAGGCGGCGGTTTCCCACGAGCGGATGCCGGGCGAGGGGGGGGCCCAGGGCGGCCAGTCGGCGCCGCGGCGGGGCTCGCGGTGGTAGCCGGAGAGGCGCGCCACGGTCAGGTCGATCTTAAGCCCCAGATCCCTTTGGAGCCAGCGGGCGGTTTCACCGGGAGTCATGGCGTAGCACAGGGGGGTGCGCACGCAGCCGACAAAGCTTTCGAAGCCCGGCTCGAGCAGCGGGCCGTCCGGCGTGGCGGGCAGGGGGATGGGCCGGTCGGCCACCACCACGGGGAGGCCCGCCCGGGCGGCGGCCTCGAGCGTGTGGCGGAGGGTGGACACGTACGTGTAGCAGCGCGCGCCCAGGTCCTGCAGGTCGAAGACCAGGACGTCCAGCTTCCTGAGCTGGGCCGGCGAGGGGGCCAGCCGGCGGCCGTAGAGCGAGTAGACGGGAATGCGCCAGACGGGATGGCGGCGGGTGTGGACGGGATCGCCCGCGCCCGCGGCGCCGAAGAAGCCGTGCTCGGGCGCGAAGAGGGCCGCGAGGGTGACGCCGGGGGCGGCCTGGAGCGCCTCGGCGGAGGTGGCGCCGGCGGCGGTCATGGCGGCCGTGTGGGAGATCAGCGCCACGCGGCGGCCCTGGAGCGCGCCGGAGGAGAGGAGGGTGTCGATGCCGGGGCGGAAGCGCTGGTTCATGGAGCGGGAGTCTCGCGGGGCTCGGACTCGTCGCCCAGCAGGCGGGTGATGGCCGTGAGCAGGGCCTCGCGCTCCACCGGCTTCTGGATGAAGGCCCACTCGCTGTGGGGCATGAACCGCCGCATGTAGTCGCGCGAGAAGCCGGAGGTGATGATGAGCGGGGTGCCGGGCTTGGCCTCCAGCAGCTTGCGCGTCATCTCGCCGGTTTCCATGTCGGGCATGATGGCGTCGACGATGCAGAGGGAAAAGGCGTCGGGATTCTTCTTGTAGAGGGCCAGGCCGTCGGAGGCTGTTTCGGCGGTCTGCACCCGGAAGCCTTCGGCCTTGAGGATGGCGGCCGTCTCGTTGAGCAGGTCGGTTTCGTGATCGATCAGGAGGAAGAGGGGCGCCTTGTCATGATGGAGAACGCCGGCGGCCTTGGGGGCGGCGATGGGGATAAAGAGGTGGAAGGTGGTGCCTTCGTCGACCTTGCTGCGGACGCGGATCCAGCCGCCGTAGCCGAGGATGGCGCTGTTGGCCACGGCCAGCCCCAGCCCCACGCCGCGGTTTTTCTTGGTCGTGAAGAACGGCTCGAAGATGCGCTCCAGCACGTCGGGGTCGATGCCGCAGCCGGAGTCGGTGATGCGGATGACGGCGTAGGGGCCGCTGGCCGCCTTGGGGTTGGCCTTCACGTCGGGGCGCTTGACCATCTGGTCCTGGACGGCCACCTTGATGGCGCCGCCGGCGGGCATGGCTTCGGCGGCGTTGTAGAAGAAGTCCATCAGCACGTCGACCAGCTGGGTGGGATCGGCCATGACGGAGGGCATGTGCTCCGATTCCTGGAACTTGATCTCGACCTGGTTGCGGGCCAGGGTGTCGTGCGTGTTTTCAATGGCGCGCCGGATCGTCTGGCGGAGGGAGACGGTCTGGAGCCGGATGTCGCCCTCGGCGTTGCTGGCGCGGGCGATGACGAGGATGCGGCGGGTCAGGTCCTGCCCGTGGCGCGCGGCGTCGAGCAGCTTCTGCGCGTCCTCGTAGGCGGGGGTGTTGCTGGCCAGGCTGGCGATCAGGGAGGAGGCGTACCCGGTGATGACGCCGAAGAGGGTGCTGAACTCGTGGGCGACGGTGCTGGACAGCTTGCCGAGCACCTCCATCTTCTCGATGCTGTGGTGGTGGCGCTCGTGGATGCGGCGGCTGGTGACGTCGTGGATGACGATGATGACGCCCTCGACCACGCCGCTGGGCGAGAGGATGGGGGAGGAGGAGGCGAGGATGTCTTTGCGGAGGCCGTTGCGATCGAGGAAGGCGAAGACGCGGGCGTCGTCGCCTTCGGGGAGGCCGTTGCGCAGCGTTTTCATGCCGATCACCTCGACCGGCTCGTTCGTTTCGGCGTGCTGGGTGACGCCGAGCTCCTCGAGGCGGCGTCCGACGGCGTCCTTTTTCTTCCACAGCGTGATGGCCTCGGCCGTGGGGTTCATGTAGGTGATGACGCCGTCGCGGCCGGCGGCGATGACGCCGTCGCCGATCGAGTCGAGGGCGGTGGCGAACCACCGGCGGTTTTCCTCGAGGACGCGCTCGGAGCGGTGGCGGAAGAGGGCCACCTCGATGGCGATCTTCAGGTCGGTCTTTTCGAAGGGGTGGTGGATGTAGCCGAAGAGGGCGGCGGTCTTGATGTCCTCGAGGGTGGTGTCGTCGATGTGTTCGGCGATGAAGATGACGGGGATCTGGTGGGCGTGGCGGAGGCTGTCGCCGGTTTCGATGCTGTTGGGGCGGCCCTTGAGGCGGGCGTCGACGAGGGCGAGGTCGGGCTTGTGGGCGTAGGAGGCCTTGATGGCGTCCTTGCCGTTGCGGAAGGGGGGGTGGACGTCGTAGCCCAGCTTTTCGAGGGAGGCCTTGATCTCCGCGGCAATGGCGGGATTGTCTTCCACCAGGAGGATGCGTATGCCGGCCATGAGCGCCTACCCTTTCCAACATGAGTTCAGGCGGTCAGTATGGCAAATCTTCTTTCGCGATACAAGGCGCGATAATGGCGTGTGATCTTTGGTGGGGACAGGGTGGCGGATACGCGGCGGGTTATTCCATTTCGGGCGCCAATGGGCGGTCGCTTTCGGGCTGATCCGGCTTTCGGCTGGAGGTTCGCGGCCACGAGGCCTGCTCACCTCGCCGGGAGCCGGCTGAGCCACGAAATCGCCTCGCCCATTTTCGCCTGATCGAAATGGAATAACGACTTAGCCATCGCGCGCCCTGTTCGCTCTCGCTCACATGGGCGGCGCGCGAGAGGGCTTCCGCAAGAGCCCGCCTCAAAAATGTGCTATTGCGTAGCTTGTTGTCGGGCGATTGATCGAGAATCCAATCGCGCGCCGCCCGAGCGTGGTCGGCAGACCCGCGGGCGCGCGATGGCCAGGGTGTTGCTGCGTTTCGATCAGCGGAAAGGCGTGAGTCGATTTCGAGGCGCAGCCGCCTGAAGACGAGGCGGCGTGGGCTGGTGCCCCGACGCCGAAGTCTGAAGGCGGATCCGCCCGAAAGCGGCCTCGCCTTAACGCCGAAACGCAGCAACCCGACGGGCAATCTGTCTTGCAGCCAAAGCGGGTCAATAATCGCGGCGGGTGAGGCTGCGGTTGGCGAGGAAGAGGGGGAGGACGGCGGCGGCGGCCGTGAGGGCGAGGCACCAGAGCGAGGCGGCGGCGACGCCGCGGTGGAACACGGGGGGGCTCAGGCGGCCCAGCAGGGACTGGTGGAACAGCGCGGCGAAGGGCAGGATGGCGAGGAGCATGTAGGCGAGGGAGAGCACCAGGTTGAGCGTGCCGCCGAAGCCCGAGACGATGGCCGCCGGATTCCGCTCGCGCAGGTCCATGAACAGCGCGCCCAGGCCGGTGGAGAGGCCCGCCACGGCGACCGGCACCGCCAGCCCCACGCCCAGCGTGACCAGCCGGACGGGGGTGGTCACCTCGAGCATCGTCGTGGAAAGAAGCACCAGTGCCAGGCTGATCAGCAGCATGGCCAGGGCCGACAGGGCGAACTTGCCGAACAGGATGCGGCGGGGCGTGGTGGGCGCCAGGTTCAGGATCCAGAAGCCGTGCCCCTCGAGGCTGAGCTGGGGGTAGACGAACCGCGCGCCCAGCGAACAGAGGACCGCCGAGACGCTGAACACGTTGAGGAAGGCGATGAAACTACGCCACACCTCGGGCATCAGGTTGTAGCGGAACGTGCGCAGGTTGAAGAAGTAGAGCCCCAGCAGGCCGAAGAAAATCAGGCTCTGCGCCCACTGGGCCGGGTCGCGCAGGAAGGTGCGCATGTCCTTGAACGCCAGGGCGCGCAGGTCCGGCGGGAGCAGCCGCGCCGCCGCCCGCTCCAGGCCCGCCAGCAGGATGGGCGCCCGGCGGCCCCAGGCCGACTCGCCTGTGGCGCGCTGCCAGGATTCATAGAAGGCGGCCGCGCCCAGCTCTTCAATGACGGTCAGCACCAGCAGCGCGTGGGAGGTGAGCAGCAGGAGGAAGAGCAGCCCGCGCCCCCAGAGGCCGCGGGAGCCGGCCATGATGCCCTCCGACATCCACCAGCTCGGCCAGAACGGCTGGGAGGCGGCTTTCATGCCGGGCACCAGGTTGGTCAGCACGAACACCTCCTCCGACTCCGCATGGCGGTAGCGGCCCAGCAGGATCAGCACCGTCGCCACCCCGGCCAGGGCCAGGACGATCAGAGCGGCCGCGAGGAGGCTGCGGCCGCGGGGAATCCAGCGCAGCGCGGCCAGCACGAGCAGGGAGCCCAGGCCGGCGGTGAGGACCAGGAAGGGGACGGCGAAGAGCAGCGACCAGAGCAGGAAGAGCGGCGAGAGCCCCTTGTGCGCCTGGTAGGCGGCGATGAAGGGGATAATGATGAAGAAGAAGGCCCACGACGAGAGCAGGATGGACTCGGCGACCCGCCCCATCACGATCTGCCGGGGCGTGGCGGGGGTGGTCAGGAGGAAGGGGACTTCCGGCGAGTCGTAGAGCGTGGAGTAGGAGGTGACGATGCCCGAGACCACCATCATGAGCCCCAACCCCAGGAAGAAGAGGGCGAAGAGATGGCTGATGATCAGCGAGCTCAGCCCGCCCAGGTCGTCCATGAACCGGAAGCTGCTGAGGAAGAGGAGCCGGATGCCCAGGAAAAAGGCGGTGAAAACCAGGCCGATGAAAAACACCTTGAACCGCGAATCGTGGCGCAACAGCCGGAGCTGGTTGCGCCACGAGCAGGCGGCCTGGTAGACAAGGGCGTTGGAGATGGACATGGGTCGCTACTTGCCGAACGCCTCGTCAAACACGCGGTCCGACTTGGGGAAGTCGAGCTGCTTCACGAACGCGGCCGCCTCGGGGGCGCCGTGCTCGCGGTCCATCATGGCGTCTTCCCATTCCACGGAGAGCGGGCCGTTGTAGTTGATCACGTTCAGGGCGCGGATGATCTCCTCGAACTTGATCTGGCCGCGGCCGAGGCTGCGGAAGTCCCAGCCGCGTCCGGGCGTGCCGAAGTTCAGGTGCGAGGCGAGGATGCCGCTGTCGCCGTCCAGCGTCACGGCCGCGTCCTTCATGTGGACGTGGTAGATGCGGTCCGGGAACGCCTTGATGAAGCGGACCGGGTCCACCATCTGCCAGTGCAGGTGGCTGGGGTCGAAGTTGAAGCCGAAGGCCTTGCGGTTCTTGAGGGCGGCCAGGGCGCGCCGGGCGGTGACGATATCGAAGGCGATCTCGGTGGGGTGCACTTCGAGGGCGAAGCGGACGCCGGACTTGTCGAACACGTCGAGGATGGGGTTCCAGAGCTTCGCGAAATCCTCGAAGCCCTTCTGGATCATGGCGTCGCTGACGGGCGGGAAGCTGTAGATCATGTGCCAGATGGAGGAGCCGGTGAAGCCGTTGACGACCTTGACGCCGATGTTCTTGGCGGCCACCGCGGAGTCCTTCATGGTCTGGACGGCCCAGGCGCGCTTCTTTTCGGCGTTTCCGTGGCAGCTCTTGGGCGCGAACAGGTCGGAGCGCTCGTCGTTGTTCGGGTCGCAGACCAGCTGGCCGGCGAGGTGGTTGCTGATGGCGAAGAGCTTCAGGCCGTGGGCGGCGAGGATCTCCTTGCGGGTCTTGGCGTAGGCGAGGTCCTTGGCCGCGCGGGCGACGTCGACATGGTCGCCCCAGCAGGCGAGCTCGAGGCCGTCATAGCCCCAGGCCTTGGCCTTCTTGCAGAGGGTCTCGAGGGGGATGTCCGCGAACTGGCCCGTGAACAAGGTGACTGGTCTGCCCATACATGCCGTCCTTTCTGGTCTGGTCGTGTGGATCGAGGTTAAGCGGGAGGGGGTTCGAGAGGGGTGTTTTCGGCGGCGTCTTGAACCTGCCGGATGGAGAGGGGGATGGAGACCTCGTGGCGGCCGTCGATGGCGACGTCGACAGAGTGGCTGCCGGCGCGGTCGAACTTGATCTGCTGCAGGTTGACGATGAAATTGCGGCTGAGGGTGTTGGCGCCCTGCGGGAGGCGGATCTCGAAGGGCAGGTCGAGCGCCTGGATGACGGGCTGGCCGTCCTCGTTGACGAAGTTGAGGCGGATGCGGTGGGTGCCGGTTTCATCGCGGCTGAAGATGGCCCGGAGCACGATGGCGCAGCTGGGGTGGACGGCGGGCAGGGTGCGGGTGAAGATGGTGTCGAAGGTGCCGAGCAGGTTGAGCTTGCCCTGGTAATCGGTCGCCGCGTCGCAGAGGCACGCGATTTGGATGTTCATAAGAGTCTCCCGGAAAGCAGAAAGAATGGCCCGAAAGCGGGGGCCCTGTCAATTCCAAAGCCGGTTTGGGGCAGGGTTTAGGTTGCGCGACTTGGGTTCCCGTCTTAGGCCCACGGATTTGATTCTGTGACGGACAAGCGGGCCTGCTGCGACAGAGTTTCCGGATTGGTGCATTTTCCAGTATGTCCGGGAAAATTGGACATACTGGATTTCCTTGCCCGTCGGAGATCCCTCGACTTCGTCCCGAAGCGGGCCTCCGCTCGGGATGACAACTTTTGAACCGCTGAACCCTTCGGCTTCGCTCAGGGCAAGCCGCTGAACCCCTGAACCCTTCGGCTTCGCTCAGGGCAAGCCGCTGAACCGCACTTTTGCTTTTCATTCGGCGGGGCTTGGCCGTATAGTGGCGCGCAAGGACGGTGGAAAGGAACAACCATGCGAGGAATCCAGGTTATGGCGGCGATGATGCTGGCGGGGACGAGCCTGGCCGGGGAACCGGCGCCGGTGCCGGTGGTGGAGCGGCTGCTGGCCGAGAGCGGCAAGATCAAGACGATCCAATGCGAAATCCGGCGCGAGGCGGAGGCGCAGGGGCAGGCGGTGCCGACCCTCAGCCGCGTGTGGTTCGGGAGGCCGGACCGGCTGCGCGTGGAGATGTCGGTGCCCGAGGCCCGGCGGATCGTGGTGGACGGTGTCGGCATCCACAAGTGGATCGAGGGGCAGACGCTGGGCGTGCGGATTCCGCTCACGGAGGCTCCCCCGGGCGAGCTGATCCAGGTGCGGCGCGTTCCGGGCACGGCCGACGAGCAGCTGATGCGCATCCGGGAATATGCGGAAAAGGCGCTGCCGCCGACCGAGGCGTTTCCCGTGCGGTGTGCCTACGAGCCCCCGGCGCCCCATCCCTACACGGTGCTTTCCCTCGACGCCACCGGGCGGCTGGCCCGGCTCGAGTTTTTCGCGAACTCCGACGCCACCAACCGGCTGCTGCTGGTCGAGTATGAGGGGTGGAAGGAGGCGAAGCCGGGCATCTGGATTCCCTGCCTCCAGAAGATGGAAGCGCGCGGCCGGGATGGCTCCAGCGTGCGGGAAACGCTCCGGGTCAGCGGGCTGGTGGTCAACGAGCCGATCCCCCCGGAAACGTTCGATCCCCTCAAGAAGGCGCCGGGCATCCGCTTTCTGTCTCCCGAGGAGGCGCAAAAAGCGCTTAAAAAATAGAATTGCATTCAGTCCCCGTTTCATACTATAAATCACTACTAAATGAAGGAGACGCTATGAAGAAGACGATTGTTTCAATGCTTGCGGCTCTGATGTTGATGGGGACGGTCGCGTCCGCGGCTCCCGTCAAGGGACGCGGGGGATTCATGGGATTCATCGGCGGCTGCTGTTTCGGGCTCCGGTGCGGCACGGCGTATAACGACGGCAAAGAGATTCACTGGCGTGAATGGATCCGTCTGATTCCCGTGGTGGGCCTGGTTGTGGGCATCTGGGACGGCATCGATTGCGCCGGCGGAAAGACCACGTCGGACCTGGCCGCTGAATACGGCTCGATGTACTACTGAAATAACGATACAGGAGCAGTCTATGCGTAAGATGCTTGCGATGTTGATGGCGGCTCTGCTCCTGACGGTTTCGGCGGCCCAGGCGGCCCCGTATTCCGGACGTGGTGGTATCATGGGATTCATCGGCGGGTGCTGCTTCGGCCTTCGTGCCGGCGCGGCCTATAACGACGGCAAGATGATCCACTGGCGCGAATGGGGCCAGCTGATTCCCTATGTCGGAATTGTAATTTATTTTTGGAATGGAGTCGATTGCGCGAGCGGGATGACTAGCGCCGATTTGACCGCCCAGTACGGCGCCATGTACTATTAAGTCAGTGTCTGCGTTTGATCAGAGGGTTCCGGCTTTGATGGCCGGAATCCTTTTTTTTTCGCCCTGTTC
>CAIKKV010000659.1 GCA_903828035.1 uncultured bacterium | reverse complement strand
GGGTATGCAGATCGCGGACAATCTCCTTGCTGGTGCGCGGCGAGGGGCTGGCATCGCTCCAGCCATATCAAGCACGGTCATAGGAACAGACACGCGTGAACTTGCCCACTTCAGGTTGGATGCTGCACCAATCCAGAGACAAGCCGCTTAGTCCCGCATCCAGAACCACCGTCGGCCCTCCTTCCCCGGTAGAGTTGATGTGCAACCGGTAGCCGCCAACATCCACGAGCTTGCCCGGGGGCGGAAACCGCCGCGCATCCCGTCTGGCACTGAGATACTGATAGGCGAGTCCGGCAATCGCAAGAACCACTAGCAGCACCAAAACGCCAACGACGATGAGCTTGGTCCAACGCCAGAGGATTTGCAGGCCTGTTCGCTTCCGTACAGCGGATTCTGTTGAATTCATTGCTTCATTCATGGCTAACTTGTATTGATAAATCCAGACTACGGCTGCCTTTCCTGCCTGACAATCCTATTGTGGTGGCGGCAAAAGCCCCTGAAAGTCGGGACCCAAGTTCGTCTGCTCCCGGTTCCAATGTCCCTACATCAGCCGCCGAAGAGGCCGGTTTTATCCGTGATGTCAATGGCGCGACGGGGTCAAAATGTCATGATGCACGCCGGACAGCGTCATTAAGTCTGTTTTGATTTGGTCAACGACACCATTGCCGGGTAATCCGCTGATGTCGTGGGTATTATTGGGTCTATGGAATCATCCTGTGTGAGACGGAGAGGATTCACGCTGATTGAACTGCTGGTGGTTGTTGGCATAATCACCATTTTGGCGGGATTGCTTCTGCCTGTGCTCACCCGCGCCAAAGGACGCGCCCGCCTGACCCAGTGCGGCAACAATATCCGCCAGATCGGCTTGGCCAGCTCGCTCTATGTGTCGGATCACCGGGTCTTTCCGCTTTTTTCCCAGTATGGCATCGCGCCTGCGCCCAGCTCATTTTGGCCCGACCGCCTGCAACCGTATACACATCAGTCTTGGGCATCTGGAAATATTTATCGCTGTCCGGACTATCCAGAGGCCAATCGGCTGGGTGTTTTCACAGCGGCGGTTTATTCTCCGCCCAAAGGAAGTTACGATATGAATGGCTTCGGGCTTTCGGCGATTGGGGCGCTGGGTATTGGCGGGCGCATGGAGGGATCACGGAGGAATCGCATCCCCTGTCAGGAATCCCAAGTCGTGGCTCCGAGCCTGATGATCGGCTATGGGGATGTGGTCATGGGCTTGGATTACGCTGGTTCCGGTTATTTCGGTTTCCCGCATTATTACCCGGAAGGAAGAGGCAGAACACCCGAAGAAATTATGGCGCTGACTCGGAAATCCCGGCAGATGGAGGTGCGGCGGCATCAGGGGCGCTTCAATGTCGTGTTTATCGACAATCACGTCGAGCCAAACAGACCGGAACAGCTGTTCGCAACGTCGGATGAGAATATGAGCCGCTGGAATATCGATCACCAGCGGCACCGCGAGGCCCTGCCATACTGGGGCGAGTGAGATTGAAGAGCCAAACGCAAGCGTGGAAAAGGCCGACCGGTTGATCCGAGACAACGCGGTGTTCGAGACGATACTGGATGAATTCAGAAAGTTAGGTGTCAGAGCGACAGCCGTTCAACGGTCCGACCGATTTGACGGTCAACTCCGCTGGACTATGCTTGAAAATGATCGGACAGGTTCTAGGGGCGGTCCCTATTGCTTGATGTTTTCCTTGGGGAGAGATTCGGGGGCGATGATCTTGAGTGCTTGCTCTGAAATCGACCTCAGGTTCGGGTCTGGATCTTTCAGCAGGCGCAATAACGCAGGCAAAGCTGGCTTCGCATCCGCGCCGTATCTCCTCAGCGCACAAGCTGCGTTTGACCGAGATTTGGTGCTGCCCTCGTCGAGCACCTGAATCAAGGAAGCGATAACATATTTCTGTTCAGCATGAATACGAGCGAGTTTTTCAAGCGTCGTTTGACTTGCACCATCATCCTGATCTTCGATCCGATCCCAAAGTGCGGGATTTGCTGGTTTCGCGTCCTTTCCGAACTTTTTGAGGGCACGAATGGCAGACACACGAACGTCTTTCACCGTGTCGTTGAGAGCGTTTGTCAAACATGGCACAACCAACTCGGATTGCGCATGAAAATCGCCAAGCGCAATGATCGCAACTTGTCGCAACTTTGGATCTGTATCAGTCGCCCGTCGTATGAAGGAGGGAATCGCCATTTGTCCGGCTGGACCAATCGCAACCAGCGAACTCGCCGTTTTGGATGGGGAAATATTCTTCTCATAAATCGAAATCAACTGTGGCACAGCATCCTTGGCTAACTCACCCAAAGCGAAAAATCCACACATTGCCTGATGATGCAGAGCGACGCTATAGGGGATGGGGTAATCTTGACAGATCG
>CAIKKV010000658.1 GCA_903828035.1 uncultured bacterium | reverse complement strand
GCTGGACGGCCTGGGAGCGGATCATTTCCTCGAGTTGGAGAAACCCTTCCGGGGGCAGGACGATGTTCCACTCCTTATCCCGGCCCGGCACATATTGGTTGTACTCGAGCACGATCAACCGGCCGGCATCGATGGCCTGGGAGATGGGGAAGCCGAGCGACTCGGCGAAGATGACCAGATCATTGGCCCGCCAGGCGGACAGCAGAAGGCAGCGTTCATCCTGGAGGATGCCCTGCATGACGAACTGGAGGGCGAAGACGGTTTTCCCGGTTCCGGAGCGTCCGCAAAGGATCATGGGCCTGTGGCGGTACGTCCCGCCATACCGTTCATCAAAGAACGACACGCCCGTTAAAGTTTTATCAATCATGAAGGCTCCGTATCGCGAAGGCGCTACTTCCCTAAACGCTCTAGAATATCACGAATGAATCCCATTTCGAAGGGCTTGGTCAGGAACTCCGTTACGCCGATGGCATTACAGGCCTCGACCGTTTCGTTGTCCCCTTTTCCGGAGATTACCACAATCGGACAGTCAGGCCGGTTCTCGCGGATTTGGCGGATCAGGTCGATGCCGAACGGCGTGCCGGGCATAAAGAGATCGGAAATCACGAGATTGATGTCCGGATTTCCGAGGCGGGAGAGACCTTCTTTTCCATCCGCGGCGAGCTCTACCTGATATCCGAGCCGAACCAGAAGGCAGTCAAAGTAGCGTCTGACGTTTTCATCGTCATCGATAACTAGAATTTTGCGCATAAACCCTCAAGTTTGAGGTCCGAATCATCTTAGCTCTGTTGGTTAAATATATAAAATAAGTCCGTCTTGATCAATCTCTCTTTTTTTGGTTACTATAAGGATAGTGTAATAGGCGGGATCGGCAACTTGTTTAAGCCTATTATAAACAGGGCAAACAATGGCTGAAATGGATGTGTCGGACTGGCGGTCGCGGGAAGCGGCGCGTGAGGAGGGGGCGATTCCCGACGAATCCCCCTCTCAGTGGCATGGGTTAAAATGTCACTGTGCGCATTGCCATATTTCCGTCAATGTGGTGGCGACGCCTCCTCCTTCCGTCTGTCCGTATTGCCGGGCTGCCCTGGTCAGGATTCCGTTCGATCTTCCGCCGGTCCTGCCATCCCTGGCGGAGACGAATCATGCGGAGCGGTATGGACGGCTATACCGGATGCCCAGCCGGCTGCTGATTATCGCGGCCTCGGGCATTGGCACCCTGCTGCTGGCCTGGGCCGTGTTTGTGCAGGTGACCAATGTGGAGAATTATTGGTATGCGCCCCTGGTGAATCTTTATTCGCTGGTGGCGGGTATCTTCATTCTTTCCCGCTTCATTGTGGCGGCCTTGTACCAGGCTCCCGCGGACACGGGGATTGAGCCGACGATCAGCGTGATTGTGCCCTGCATGAACGAAGGGCGGGATATCGGCCGCGCCCTGGACCAGATCTTCGCCTCCGGCTATCCGGAAGCCAAGCTGGAGGTGGTGGCGGTCAATGATGGGTCCACCGACAACACGCTCTCGGAGATGCTCAAGGTGCAGAGCCGGCATCCCAACCTGGTGGTGGTGGATTTCGAGAAAAACCGGGGGCTGTGTCATGGGTGGGCGGTGGCCACGCTGATGTCGCGCGGCGAAATCCTGATTTGCGTGGATTCGGATACCTTTGTCTTTCCCGGCGCCCTTCGGAAACTCGTGCAGGGTTTTGCGGATCCGTCGGTGGGCGGCATCTCGGGGCACTGCGATGTCGAGAACACCGATGTCAACATGCTCACCCGCATGCAGGACGTGCGCTACTTTTTCTCCTACAAAATCATGAAGGCGGCCGAAAGCGTGCACGGGTGCGTGAGCTGTCTGCCGGGCTGTTTTTCCGGGTATCGCCGGGTATGCGTGCTCCACGTGCTGGACGAGTGGCTCAACGCCAAGGTCTGGGGCGAGTACGGGAACTTCGCGGATGACCGGAGCCTGACCAACCTGGTGCTGCGGGATTACAAGATCTTGTATGACGACGAGGCCCTTGCCACGACCTCCGCCCCGGAAAAGTGGAGCGTGTATGTCCGCCAGCAGGCGCGCTGGATGCGCTCCTATCTCCGGGAAATCATCAAGACATCCCGGTTCATGTGGAAAAAGCATCCGCTGCCATCCCTTTCCTGGTACATCATGATGTTCCTGCCGCTGACAGAGCCGTTTGTCATCACCCAGGCCCTGGTCATCGCCCCCCTGATGAGTTCGGCCATCACCCTGTCCTATATCATTGGCGTGATGGCCATCACCATGGTGTGGACGCTTCATTTCCTCCAGAAAACGGGCCGTCGTCACTGGTGGACCGGGTTTGTGTTCACCCTGACCTACATCGGATTTTTCGGCTGGCAGATTTACTGGGCACTGGCGACATTAAAAGGCAAAAAGTGGGGCACCCGATGAACTTACCCGAACCGCCTGAGCGGACCTCCCATACCGGCGAGAAGCGCGACCGCCCCTCCAAGCTGGGCTTGAACCAGGCCTGGCTGATTTTCCTGGCCGGCGCGTTGCTGCTGATGGCCCTCTGGGCGCCGGTGAAGGGGCTGATCAACCGCGGCCTGTATCAACCCAAGGCCCCGTTCGGGCCTATCGACGCCTCCTCTTTTGTGGCCCTTGCCTAT
>CAIKKV010000657.1 GCA_903828035.1 uncultured bacterium | reverse complement strand
GCTGTCGAACTTTCGCAACGGTATATCACCGACAGGTTTCTGCCCGACAAAGCTATCGATCTTATTGATGAAGCTTCTGCTAAACTCAGGCTTGAGATCAATTCCGTTCCCGAAGAACTTGACGAGAAAGAGCGACGCATCCGGCAACTGGAAATTGAACGTGAAGCCATAAAGCGCGAAAAAGACGAAGTTAAACTAAAGCACCTTAACGAAGAAATTGCTAACCTGGATGAAATCCGTAAAGCTCTGAAAGCAAAATGGGAAGCAGAGCGCAACCTGGTTAACGGCATACAGCAACAGAAAAAGAACATCGAATCGTACAAGTTCGAAGCAGAACAGGCTGAACGTGAGGGGAATTACGGACTTGTTGCCGAACTTCGCTACGGTAAAACCCAGGAAGCTGTTGCAAAACTCGAACAGCTTAAAAAGGAACTCAACCTGATGCAGGTCAATTCGGCATTGGTTAAAGAAGAAATCGGTTCCGAAGAAATTGCTGAAATTGTTGCCCGCTGGACCGGCATTCCGGTTTCGAGAATGTTGCAGAGCGAACGCGAAAAGTTGCTCCATCTCGAGGACGAACTTCATAAACGCGTTGTAGGACAGGAAGAAGCAATACAAGCCATTTCTGATGCTATCCGCCGCAGCAGGGCAGGGCTTCAGGATGCAAAACGCCCGATGGGATCGTTTATTTTCCTGGGAACTACTGGAGTTGGAAAAACTGAACTAGCCAAAGCGCTTGCCGATTATATGTTCAACGACGAAAATGCCATGGTACGCATCGATATGAGCGAATACCAGGAACGTCATTCTGTTTCGCGGCTTGTTGGAGCACCTCCGGGCTACGTGGGTTACGACGAAGGCGGACAGCTGACGGAAAAAGTACGTCGTAAACCGTATTCGGTTGTTCTGTTCGATGAGATGGAAAAGGCTCATACGGATGTATTTAACATTCTTCTACAGGTCCTGGACGATGGCCGATTGACCGACAACAAAGGCCGTACTGCTGATTTCAGGAATACAATAATCATAATGACTTCCAATATCGGATCGATGTTGATTCAGGATAAACTTAAGTCCATCAACAATACAAACCGCGAAAAAGTGCTGGATGAAACCCGTGAAGAAGTATTCGATTTGCTCAAGAAATCCATCAGGCCCGAATTCCTTAACCGGATTGATGAGGTAATTATGTTCACTCCGTTAACTGAAAAAGAGATAGCCGAAATTGTACGTCTCCAGCTGAAAAAGATTGAAGAAATGCTGATAACCAATGATATACATCTAGAGGTTACTGACGAAGCAATCCTGTTGATTGCTGCCGAGGGGTACGATCCCCAATACGGTGCGCGACCGCTTCACCGTGCCCCTGGCCAATTTCTCGAAAATCATCCTGCCCGATGGCGGCCGCGAATATGTCTTCCGCGACAAGGCGGTGTTCCTCCGCTCGCAGGTCACCCTCGTCAGCGCTCCCAACGACGGCCATCCCTTCGTGGCGCTGGTCGACCAGGCCGGAGAGGTCGTGTACAGCTACGGGATCATCAGCTTCCTGCGCGAAAGCGTCTGCCGCTGCGTCGACCCGCTCCTCTCGGCCCGCAAGGCCATGCGCGGCGGCCATGACGTGCTGACCCTCGCCTTCCGCCTGCCGGGCGACGGGTGGCGCTATGGAAAGACGGCCGCCATCGAGGAGACGGTGTTCCGGAATGTGAAACAGCCGACCTGGTTTCACGCCCTCCGCCGCTACACGGAGCTGTGCCGCGAATATCATGAGGTGGCGTATCCGCTCAACCCCAGGGCCTATGATCCGACCTGGTGCACCTGGACCGCGTGGTGCTCGGACCGGATGAACGACAAGACCGTCCTGGAGAACGCGGTCATCGCGAAGAAGCTGGGCATGCGCAGCCTGATCCTGGACGACGGCTGGTTCGGCCCGGGGCTCGACACCGACGACCGCCCGCTCAACATCGGCGATTACGACGCCGATCCCGCCAAGTTCCGCGACCTGCCCGGCCTGATCCGGAAGCTGCACGCCATGAAGCTGGATGTGCTGCTGTGGTATGCGCCCACCTGCATCTCGCCCGACAGCCACACCTACGCGAAGCTCAAGGATCACCTGATCTGCCACAAGGGCGTGCCGGTCATGGCCCCCAACGGCTTTTACAACCTCTGCCCGTGCGATCCGGTCGTGCGCGCCCACGTGCGCTCCGAAATCGAGCGCATGCTGACCGTCTTCGGCGCCGACGGCTTCAAGGTGGACCTGTACAACACCCTGCCGGTCACGCCTTGCGACGGAACGCACGACCATGAGAGCGGCAGCCTGATCGAAGGCGTGCGCCATCTGGAGAAGGACATCTGGGAAATCCTGCAGCGGATGCGCCCCGGCGGGACGCTGGAGCTGAAGCAGAACTACGCCAATGTCATCTCGGCCCAGTGGGGCACCATGGTCCGCGCGGGGGATACGGCCTACGATGTGGACACCAACTTCCACCGCTGCGCGTATCTGCAGGCGTTTGCGCCGGTGACGCATAACGATTATTTCGCCGCCAGCATCCACGATGTGCCGCGCGACCTGGCGCTGATGATGATCAAGTTCATCACGGGAGGCGTTCCCACCTTTTCGTTGGACCTGGCCAAGCAGCCGCCGGCCACGCTGCGGGTCATCAAGGCCTGGCTGGCCTTCTACAACGCCCGCCGGGCGCTCTGGGCGCTGCCGCGCGAGCCGATGGACGCCCGGCTCGATACCTGGCGCATGGGCGATGCGGACAAGGCTGTCCTCGGCGCCCTTTTCGGCGCCGCCGAAATCCGCGTGCCCCTGGCCCGCGAGACGATCCTGCTGAACGGCACCGGCCGGGAAGCGCTCACCCTGGCGCCGGACAAGGCCGGGACCGTTGCCGTGCAGACGTTCGACTGCCAGTGGCGGCCGGTCAGGAAATGGCGGATGCGGATGGCGGCCGGCTGCCGCCTGCCCATTCCCAGCGGCGGAGCGGCGATCCTGACACGGGGATAAGGAAGAAGGGCTCGCAGCGCTCGCCCCTCCGGGAAATGGGCGCGACGCATTCGGAGGGTGGAGCGCTGCGAGGCCGCTAACCTTGCACCGGCTCGGCGTTCACCGGCAGCGTCCAGCTCCGGGCGGCCTTTCCTGTACCTGTTTTAGCTATTACATCCGTTCCGGCGGCGCCTTTCACCAGGCGGAGGGGGACGGGCTGTCCGTTGAAGCTCCAGGCCGACACGAAGAGAGCGCTTTTCCCGCGCGTGCGCAGGATCAGGGTGTGGCGGGGCGCCACCGGGCCGATTTCTCCCAGCGTGTGCATCTTGTCGGCCTCCGGAATCGGGTCGCGCCCCGTCCAGGCCGTGCAGCCGGGCGGCAGGACCGCCGCCATGCTCGTGACGCCGCCGGGTTCACGCCAGGTCAGCTCGAATGATTTCCCGGAAACGGGCAGGCGTTTCACGTCGCTGAAATGGCGGTAGCCGCGTTCCTCGCCCAGCTTCGCGGTCCGGCTTCCGGGCGGCAGCCCGGGCGTGCCCGCCACATGCATGGCCCAGTCGAAGAGGCGGACGCGGTCCGCCGTCACGCGGTAGACATCCAGGATGAAGGTATCCGTCGTCACCAGGGTGCGGTCGAGCAGGACGTCCTTGTAGACGTTTTCGTTTCTCGCGCGCACGGCCTTGAATCCCTGGCCGTCGGGCTGGAACAGGACGAGCTCGCCATCGGAGATCGTATCCCGCCACCGGTCGCACTCCCAGAGGGACGTGGTGTCGAAGTCATAGGGGAACATGCCCTTCTGATCCACGGTCACCGTGTTGTGCGCGATCGTGGTGCGGGCCCACGTGAGGTACAGGGGGTTCTGGTAGCCGCTGTTGTCCATGCGGGGCGCGTCCGTGGCGGAGCGGCCGGCGCCATAGAAGTCCGCATGCAGCGCGGCGGGCGACTGGTGGCCGGCCGTGTGGGGGCCCCAGAAAAGGGCCGCCGCGGTGGCCTCGGGCTTTTCCGGGTTGGCCCGGAGAATGGCCTCGCCGTAGACGGGGAAGAGCGTGCTGCCGCCGACGTGGCGGCCCAGGAGGGAAAGGGGCCGGTCGCGCTTCCAGTCCATCCGGCCGGCGGGATAGGCGGCGCGCCGGAACCGCGCGAGGGCCAGTTCGGCCATCCACGGGGTTTGAAGGGCCATCGGCAAGCCGGGGACCGTCCGTTTGTCCTGCGGGTAATCACGCTCGGCGCGATTCAACAGCCAGGCAAGCTGAGGGGATTTATAGGCTTCATAGGCGAGATCGTAGATGGAGCCCCAGATGCAGAGGCCGCGAAGGTTCGCGAGCCGCGAATCGGCGAGCATGGAGAGATCGCCATTCGGGAAGG
>CAIKKV010000656.1 GCA_903828035.1 uncultured bacterium | reverse complement strand
TTCGCGATTTCCGGCCGTCTCGCCTTTTTCTCGAGTTCGAAAGAGAGTTCCTGGGATGCGAAGGCAACCATGACGGTTGCCACCGGACCCCAGAGAGTCGCCCCAAAACTCTCGGATTCTCCGTTTAACATCCCTCTCCCAGTTAACAACCGCGTATCATTTGGACCCCAGTCCGTCACCTCGAACTTTCGGCGGGTAAGTATCCTGTAGAGCCACGTCCCCAGCTATGCGGCGAGTCAGTTGCCTGCGGGAACTGTCGCGGCTCACCACCTAGGAGCCCCGCCCATGTCCACACCAGATCCTTCACCCGCTTCTCCGGACGATATACCATCCTCACCTCAGGAACGTCTCAAGGCGATTGCCGCCATCCTCGCCACCGGGCTCCTGCGGCTCCACACCCGGCCGGAACTCGCGCCAAATGAGGCCGCCCCCATCGATGCTGCCATGCCTGAAATATCTGCCGAATTGGGGGGAACTCCCTTGGCTTCTGCGCGCGGTTGAGCCCTTATGTCCACAACGGTTAGCGCTCTCTGGAGAGCGGAAAGGAGATCGGACGCATGAATGTCGGGAAGGAAATCGCGGAGTTGAAAAACATGACCGTGACGCAACTGCGGGCACGGTACGCGCGGGTCTTCGGCGAGGAGACCCGGGCGGCGAACAAGGATTTTCTCGTCAAGCGCATCGCCTGGAGAATCCAGTCATTGGAAGAGGGCGATCTTTCGGAGCGGGCCCGCGTCCGGGCCGCCGAGTTGGCCAGAGACGCGGATATCCGAACAACCGCCCCGAAAGCGGCTCCCCCGGCCGAGCCAAGCCGAACCGTCGTGGCTGAACTGGTGATGTCGCCGAACGCGCGAGTGCCCATGCCTGGGGCGCAGATATCCCGGCCCTACAAGGGCAGGATGATCGCGGTTACGGTGCTGCCAAACGGCTTTGACTACGAGGGCGAGGTTTACCGGTCGCTGTCGGCCGTGGCCAAGGCCGTGACCGGCACCCACTGGAACGGCTATCACTTCTTCAACCTGGCGAAATGCGGCGGTGCCAATGGATGAGAAAAAGACAATCCGCTGCGCCATCTACACGCGCAAATCCACCGAGGAGGGGCTGGAACAGCAGTTCAACTCGCTGGACGCCCAGCGCCTTTCCGCCGAGTCCTACGTCGCCAGCCAACGATCCGAAGGCTGGATCGCTCTCCCCGACCGGTACGATGACGGCGGATATACGGGCGGCAACACAGAGCGCCCGGCGCTGAAGCGACTGATGGCCGACATTGAAGCCGGAAAGATCGATTGCATCCTGGTTTACAAGGTGGATCGACTCAGCCGTTCCCTCCTGGACTTCTCACGGATGATGGAGACGTTCGACAAACGCCGAGTCTCCTTCGTCTCGGTCACCCAGCAGTTCAACACCACGAATTCGATGGGCCGACTGACGCTCAACATCCTCCTGTCCTTCGCCCAGTTCGAGCGCGAGATCATCTCGGAACGGACACGGGACAAGATCGCTGCCACACGGCGCAAAGGACAATGGTCGGGCGGTAGACCGATACTCGGATACGATGTGGCTCCTGGAGGCGGAAAACTGCTCGTCAACGAGGACGAGGCCGCGCGGGTCCGGGCGATCTTCGACCTGTACCTGGAGCACCAGTCGCTGATCGAGACCGTCAAGGCCATCGACGAGCGCGGATGGTTCAACAAGCGGTGGACGACGCAGGATGACCGAGAGGCTGGCGGTGGGCAATTCGACAAAAACAACCTGTTCCGCCTCCTCACGAACGTCCTCTACCTGGGCAAGATTACACTGAAGAAAGACATGTTCGACGGCCAACATCCGGCCATCGTGGACGCGGAGATCTTTCGGCGCGTACAGGTCATGCTTCACCGCAATGGCCAGACCGGCGGGAAACACGTCAGGAATCGCTTCGGGGCGTTGCTCAAGGGCCTCCTCTACTGTGTCCCCTGCCAAAGCGCCATGGTTCATAGTCACACCTTGAAGAACGGCAACAAACGCTACCGCTACTATGTCTGCCTGAACGCACAGAAGCGCGGATGGCACGACTGCCCCTCCAAGTCGGTCCCGGCCGCAGAAATCGAGCGGTTTGTGATCGACCAGATCCGGGGCATTGGCAAGGACTCGGAACTCGTGGCGGCGACGATCCGCCAGACGCGCGAACAAGCAGACCGGCGCATCAGGGAACTGGAAAACGAACGGACGACCCTTGAGAAGGACCTGGCGCGGCACAATGAGGACCTGCGGAAACTCGTCGGCGAGGTGGCGCGGAATCCCACCGCCGCCGACCGGATGGCCGATGTCCAGGAGCGCATCCGTCTGGCGGAACGTCGTGCCACCGACGTGCGCGTGGAACTGATCGGCCTGGGACGGGAACTCGTGGATGAAAAGGAAGCCGTTCGCGCTCTGGCACTCTTTGAACCCGTCTGGGATGCCTTGAGCCCGCGCGAACAGGTGCGCGTCATGCAACTGCTCGTCGAGCGGGTTGATTACGACGGGAAAAAAGGAACCGTCTCGATCACCTTCCACCCGACGGGCATCAAGTCGTTGTTGAACGAAATCAAACAGAAGGAGGCCGGATCGTGATTCAACCCCTGACGATCAAGAGAGAATTCCACTTCAAACAGGGGCGTCGGCAGCGCAAGGTTATGGCACCCGGCGCGGAGCCTCCGTCAAATCCCATCCCCCCCGGCCGGGTGCCACGCCTAGCGCGTTTGATGGCGCTGGCGATCCGGATGGACGATCTGGTTCGTCGTGGCGAGGTTGCCGATTACGCGGACATCGCCCGGCTGGGCCACGTTACACGGGCGCGCGTCACGCAGATCATGAACCTGCTATGCCTCGCTCCGGACATCCAGGAATCGATCCTATTCTTACCGCGTACTGATCGAGGACGCGATCCTATGCGTGAGCACCAAGTCCGACCTATCTTAACAATCCTGGATTGGAGAAAGCAGCGACGATTATGGTCGGCAATCGGTTCGAGGGATGAACAGTAGATGGCGCTCATGTATTCGATCGTTTTCGGCGATGTATTTCTGGCCCATAAATTCTCTTTAATCGCGTTCTTTCATTTCTGTTGCAGAC
>CAIKKV010000655.1 GCA_903828035.1 uncultured bacterium | reverse complement strand
GATCGGCTATCCGGCCTTGGCCGCAACGGATGAGGACTATTTTCCGGCGACGATCATGAATTACATCCTTGGCGGCGGCGGGTTTGCGTCCCGGCTTACCCAACAGTTGCGTGAGGGCAAAGGCTACACCTACGGGATCAGGTCCGCCTTTTCAGGCACCAAGAGCCCGGGACCCTTTGCGATCACCACCAGCGTGGAAAGCGGCGTCACGCTCGAAGCCGCCCAGTTGATCAAGAGCATCTTGCGGGATTACCCGGCAAGCTTCTCCGACCAGGATCTCGCAACGACCAAGGGCTTCCTGCTCAAGAGCAACGCGCGAGCATTCGAAACCGCCGACGCCAAGCTGAATATGCTCGGAAATATCAGTAAATTCGGCTGGCAACACGACTATGTGAAGGGCCGCGAACTTATCGTCAAGGGCATCACCACTGACGAGATCAAGAAGCTCGCGAGCAAGTATCTCGACCCCGACAAAATGAGCTGGCTCGTGGTCGGCGACGCCAAAACGCAGTTGCCGCGCTTGAAGGAACTTGGGTTCGGCGAGCCAAGCTCGATCGACGGGCAGCAGGCACCCAACACCGACCTGACTCCGCAAGCCATCGAGTCGCGCATCCAGCAACATCGCACCGCCGAGGTCACCCTCACCGTGCTGGGGGCCGACGGCAAGCCGTTGGCCAACACGCCGGTCGTCATCGGCCAGTCGCGCCACAAATTCCTGTTCGGGTGCAACGCATTCGGCGTCCGCCCGGCGGAGACCACCAACGACCAGCAAGCCTACCAAAAGCAGTTCGCGGAGCTGCTGAATTTCGCCACGCTTCCCTACTATTGGGGCGCCTACGAAGAGGTCGAGGGCCTGCCCGACCAGGACAGACTCCGCGGAATGGCCCAATGGTGCCTCGACCAGGGCATCCGCCTCAAAGGGCACCCATTGTGCTGGCAACAGGTGTCGCCGGCGTGGCTGGCGGACAAGTCGATGGCCGAGGTTGAGAAGCTGCAACTCAGCAGGATCACCCGCGAGGTGACCGCCTTCCGCAGTGCCGTGGAGACGTGGGATGTCGTCAACGAGGCCGTCTCCATGCCGTCCTACAATCAGGAGATCACCCGCATCCCGGAACTGGCCCGCACGCTCGGCACGGTGGAGTTGATCCGCCGGACGTTCGCCGCCGCCCGGGCGGCCAATCCCAACGCCACGCTGATCCTGAACGACTACGAAACGTCCGACAAATACGAGAACCTCATCGCCGACTGCCTTGCGGCGAAGATTCCCATCGACGTCATCGGCATCCAGTCACACCAGCACCCCGGACCCTGGGGCGCGGCGAAGATTTGGGACGTCTGCCAGCGGTTCGGCCGGTTCGGCTTGCCCCTGCACTTCACCGAGACGACGTTCTTATCGGCCGAGCCGAAGCAGAACCAGCGGTGGTCAGGCCCGTCCTACACGGACTGGCCCACCACGCCGGAGGGCGAGGCGCGACAAGCCAGGGATGCCACTGAATTCTACACGATCCTGTTCTCTCATCCGGACGTGGAGGCGATTACGTGGTGGGATTTCTCCGACAAGGGTTGCTGGCTGGGAGCCCCGGCGGGCCTCCTGCGAACGGACATGTCGCCCAAACCCGCCTACGCGGCGTTGCTGAACCTGGTGAAGAAAAAATGGTGGACCGCCCCGCAGACCCTGACGACCGACGCCGCCGGCGTGGTGAAGTTCCGCGGCTTCCTCGGCACCTATAGCCTCGCCGCCGGCAAGAGCCGCGCAACCTTCGACGTGCTCACCTCCGGAATCGCCAACGTCGGTGTCTCAACGCGGTAATCCGACTCTGTGCCTCACCACGGGAAAAGTCCGGCTAAGGCGGTGGCGTTCATTCGGAATATCCCTTCCTTGAAAACTCAGGCTTCCGCCATGCGTATCCTCCCGGTCATCCACACCACCATCCCCATGAAAATATCATTCGCACTCGGCGTCCTCGCATTGTTACCCAGCCTGCTCCACGGCGGCGACCCCCCTGCCGGATTCAAATCCCTCTATAATGGCAAAGATCTCAGCGGCTGGTTTGGCTGGGGAACCAGGGACCCGCGGGATTTGCTGGCCATGACTCCGGCGCAATTGGCGGAGTATAAGAAACAATCCATCGAAGGCGGTGCGGCCGCCAAGGGAGATTATATCAACGCGCACTGGAAAGCAAACGGCGAGGAGATCGTCAACGACGGCAACGGCCTCTATCTGACGACCGACAAGGATTACGGCGACATCGAACTGCTCGTGGACTACAAGATGCAGCCAAAGGGCGACAGCGGCATCTACCT
>CAIKKV010000654.1 GCA_903828035.1 uncultured bacterium | reverse complement strand
TGATGCCGTTTGCAGGCCCTTTGAGGCCGTGGCGCGATGAAAGCGATGATTTTTAACTGCGAAAGACGAGAACCACACGAAAACCGGAAATGAGATCCCTCGACTACGCTCGGGATGACAGCCCAGGGCACATGTGCTCTGGCGTCATGGGGCCGGTCTTTTATTTTTAAACAGCATACTTTAGGAACCAAATAGAGCGCTCATAATTCTTTCTTTGGCAAATGTTCAAGATCGTCCAAATCCTTATGCCGTCCAGCCGCCTTCTTGTTTATGCGGAGATGCCGAAGAGAAATCAGATTTACAGGAAGTCCGTCGATGACGGCGCTCCTTCGATTCTTGAAGCAAGTGGGGAAGGAAACACCGTCAATTTCATTGAGAACTTCAATCCGAACCGGCGCGACACCCATCCGGATGATATTCCCAGGGTGTTGAAAAAGGTCAGCCGTGAGATCCGGGCTGCTCATCCCAAATTGGCGAATGACATCGACCATCTTATGCGCGTTGCCGGGGGATATTGCGATCCAGACATCCAAGTCGGCCGTCGTTCGAGGATATCCATAATAACCGACGGCATATCCCCCGATGAGAAGATAGTCAACGCCTTTTTCGTTCAACAATTTCAAGAACTCTTTGAAGTCTTGCGGAAGCTCTTGCGTGCCCATATGCCGCCTCCCTATTCATTTGGATGGCCAGGAGGCGCTCGCGGGGGGAACGGGAGCGCCAATAGGATAAATCGGAATCATGGTGAAGCGAAACCACGGAGAAAGCTTTGCGATCAACCTTCATCGGAAAAGAGTACCGCCTATTTTTTTTATATTCAAGTCCGCTTCAGGATCCGATACGCCCGGCATACCGCTAAAGGATGGCCCGCGCCTTTTCAAGCCGCCGGTTGCGCGCGAAGAGCACGATGTCGGCGGAGACCATGAGGGCGTTGAGGGCGTAGAGGAAGATGACCGGATCGCGACTGTGGAGCCATTTGTGAGCCACGCCCGAGAGGTAGCCGACCAGGACGACCACGAGGAAGCCGAGGCTCTTGCCGCCGGTCTGGCGCGAGCGCCAGGACTTGGCCAGGGCGAAGGGCCAGGCGGCGCCGAAACAGACCAGCATGATGATTTCGAAGATGCTCATGAGACTCCGAAGAAGTTAAGAATACGCGTCATGAATTGCCGTCCTTTTTGATGCTGAGATTCAACCGCCCCCGCGGCGCCGGCGCCGGCGGCAAGCGTTTCGCGGGCCTGGTCGCGCTCGGCCAGCACGCGGCCGAGATACTCCGCCATGTCGGGCTTGGCCTTCAGGATGGAGGCAAAGGCCTCCTTGCCGAGCTCCGCCACGACGGTGTCGGAAGTCGCCGCCACGGTGGCGGACCGCCCTTCGCCCGTGAGCAGCGAGCGCTCGCCGAAGAAGTGGCCGGCGTCCAGCGCGCCCACCCGCACCCGCGCCCGGTCCTTCTGGTCCACGAAGATGCCCACGGCGCCGGACTCGATGACGAACATCGAGGCGCCGGCATCGCCCTGCCGCACGATCTCCTCGCCGGCGGCGTAGATGCGCACCTGGCAGGCGGCGGCCAGCGCGAGGCGCTCTTCGGCGCTGAGCGGCGCGAACAGGCTGTTGGTCGCAAAGAGCCGGGCTATGGCGAGCTGGCGCTCCCGCTCGGCGGCCGCGTCGTCCTCCCGGGTGATCTGCCGCGCCCGCACATCGCGGACGGGATAGGGGATGGAGATGTTGGCGCGCTTGAGGCGGTACCAGATCAGGTTCATGACGTCGGCGCGGATGTCGTCGATCTTCTCGAAGTCATGGACGTAGAAGAAGATGTCGTAGAGCACGGCGGAGTCGGCATAGCTGACGACCCGCACCTTGGGGAGGGGGACGGGGTCGATGCCCGGCACATCGCGGATGGCGCCCAGCAGCACCTCGCGCACGAGGTTGGGCGGGGTGTCGTAGCTGACGCCCACCTGCAGGCGCGTGCGGAGCTCCGGCGTGGGGCGCGAGAAGTTGACCAGGATCTCCTTCGACAGCGTGGAGTTGGGGACGATGATGTCCTCCATGTTCTTGGTCAGCATCCGGGTGGAGCGCCAGGTGATGTCGGTCACCTTGCCGATCCGGTCGCCGACGGCGATCCAGTCGCCGATGCTGAACGAGTTCTCCGAGTTGAGCGCCAGGCCGGCCACGAGGTTGCCGAGGGTGTCCTGCGTGGCGTTGCCGACCACGTAGCCCACGATGATGGAGGAGACGGCGAGGACGTTGAAGTTGAGGGCGGGGAAGAAGCCCTTGACGATGAGGACGAACAGCAGGGCCGTGAGGAGGGCGCGGCCGATATCGCGCAGGACCACGGGCACCGGCTTGCGGCCGGAGCGGACGAAGAAGAATTCGAACAGGATCAGCTCGGCCGCCCGGAGAAGGAGCACGGCGAGGAAGAAGACGACCGAGGCCGTGAGCAGGCGGGGAATCGCGGGGAAGAGCGTGCCGAGTGTGTCGCCGAGAAAGAGGCGCAGGATGCAGGCGAGGCCGAGCAGGTTGAGGGGCACGGCCACGCGGCCGAGGCCGCGGTTCCGGCCGAGGCGCAGCAGCACGACCAGGAACAGGTAAACAAGGGCGGCGGCCAGGAGGCGCGGGGTGGCCGCATGCAGGAAGGCGGGCGAGGCCAGCTGCTCCAGCTTTCCGGCCAGGGCCTCCGCGGCCGAGTCGGGGACGGCGTTGGTCGTCATGGGGCGGGGGTCCTTTCCGGCTCTTGATCCTTTTTCGGGTACACAATGTAATAGGGGATGTAGAGGGTTTCAAGGGCGGCGGGCTTGTCGGCGGCGGCCAGGATGCGGCGGACCTCCGCCGGGCCGATGCCGGACTTGTAGACCGAGCCGGCGCGGACCGCGGTGAAGCGGCTGGAGGGGAAGAGGTGGACGTCGTCCCCGACGCAGATCATGGGCACCACCGATTTTTCGCGGGCGAGGTAGGTATCGAGCTTGAGGCGGTCCACGCGGATGGTGCCGCCCGCGATGAGGCGGACCTGGCTGGCGTATTTTTCCTTGTAGAGCGAGACCTCCTCGCGGGTCATCGTCTCCAGCTCCTGGAGCGGGAAGAAGACCCGCTTGACGCCGGCCTGCTGCAGCTCGCCGACCATCTCGTACGAGGGCGTGGAGGGGAAGGCGGGGCGGACCAGGAAGTGGAAATCCCAGAGGATCACGAAGGTGGCCAGGGCCAGGAGGGGGGGCAGGGCGGAGGGGCCGCCCCGGCGCAGGCCGAGCAGGAGGGTGGCGGCGAGCAGGAGAAAGGCGGCGGCGGCGGCGACGAGGCGGACCCGCTCGAGCCCCAGGGCCATCAGGAGAAAGACGACGACGAGAACAAGAAGGGCGCCCGCGAGGACCTGGAGGATCCGGCGGGCCAGGCGGCTGACGGCGGGATGCGCCAGGAGGGCCGGCAGGAGGGCGGCCAGGCCGGCGGCCAGGAGGGGGAAGGCGGGGAGGAGGTAGCGGGTGCGGGTGAGGTTGGCGGGGGAGAAGATGAACAGCACGAGGGCGTACCAGGCGAAGACGAAGGTGAACGAGGCGGCGTGACTGCGCCGGACGCCTGCCAGGAGCGGCCGGCCGGCGATCAGGCCGGCCAGAAGGAGGAGCGACCAGGGGAAGAACGGGGCGGCCAGGCCGAGCGAATACTGGAACAGGTTGGCCAGCACGCCGCCGGCCGAGGAGGAGACCCGGTTGCCCACCTGGTCATTGAGGAAGCCGTGGAGCGCGAGATCGCCGTATTTGAGGTAGACCGCCACGAACCAGGAGAGGCCCAGCACGAGGCAGGCGAGCATGGGGAGCGGGCGGAGGAGGGCGCGCAGGCGCGCGGCGCGGTCGACGCGGCTCACGGCGAAGAGGAAGACGAAGAGGAGGAGCAGGACGCCCAGCATTCCCTTGGAGGCGATGGCGAGCCCGGCGCCGACGTAGGCGAGCCAGGCGTCGGCCGGCCGGTGCTCGCCGAGCAGCAGGCCGGCGAAGCCGTAGAGGCTGAGGAGCGAGAAGAGGCAGAGGAAGATGTCGGGCGTGGCGCGCATGGCCGCGGTGATGAGCTCGAGGTTGCTGGCGAGGATCAGCATGGCGAGCCAGCCGGCGGCCGAGGACTTGAAGAGCCGGACGGCCAGCTGGCGCGTGAGCAGGAGGATCGCCAGGCCGGCCAGCAGCGAGGCGAGCCGGGAGCTGAGCACGGAGATGCCGAACAGGCGGAAGCCGGAGAGGATCATCCAGTAGGAGAGCACGGGCTTGTTGAAGCGCAGGGCGCCATCGGGGTAGGTGGGCGTCAGGAGCTGGCCGGTCTGGTCCATCCGCATGGCGCTGTCGGTGTAGAAGTGCTCATCCCCGAAGAAATAGGCGTGGAAGTTGGGCATGATGGTGAGCAGGCCAGCCGCGAAAATGGCCAGCAGCAGGGGAATGGCCCAGCGGCTGCGGGGGGTGGCGAACAGGATGGAGCCGGCTTCCTCTTTCATAATAATCGCGGGATCATACTGGAAGCGGCCTGAAATGGAAAGCATTCGCTTTTCGTTGCGGAATCGGGCCGTGATGGGCTACGATGCGGGGAAACGGAGGAGATGCATGAACCTGTTGACATGGGGAGCGGCGATGGCCGCCAGCCTGGGGATTGGCTCCCTGGCGGCGGTGGGACAGGATGCAACGGGCACGAATACGCCGGCTTCCGCGGCGTCCATTCCGGCCGCGGCGGCGGCTTCCATGCCGGCGGACCCGGCCGCGGAAGGCTGGACCGGCTACGTGCGCGTTTTAAAGGATGCCAAGGGCGATGCGAGCGCCGTGCGCCTGGTGACGGGCGACAAACTGCTGGCGGTGGAGTTGAATGACAAGGCCCGCGAGCTGGCCAAGACCCCCAAGACCACGAAGGTGGTGGTGACGGGCTCGCTGAACGAGCGTGACGGGCGCTCCTGGCTGACGGTGGGCGATTTCAAGGAGGCGGTCGAGCTGGCGCCCCCTCCCGAACCGGCTCCCGCGGCCTCGACGAATGAGCCGGCCGCTTCCACCAATGCCCCGGCGGTCGCCGGCAGCAACACGGTGGCGGCCGCCGCGACCAACGCCCCGGCCAAGCCCTGAGCCGCTCAGCCTTTCGGCGCGAGGAGCTGCCGGGAGAGCCGGCCCGCTTCTTCGGCGTATTCCCGGAAGAGGCGGGTGTAGAGCGTGTAGTCCTCGTAGGAGACGCCGGGCGGCGTCTGGTGATCGCAGGAAATGAGAAAGCCGCCGCGGGCAGCCGCGGGTAGCAGCCGCTCGAACTCCTTGCGCATGGCCGCCTCGCCCTTGTTCATCACCATCTTGTCGTAGTGACCGATGAACCGCATGGCCGGGTGATCCGCCCGGAGCCGGTTGATGTCGACGCCGGCCTGCCGCTCGAGGGGCAGGATTCCCTGGACCCCCACCTCTTCGAACCAGCGGGCGGGAACGGTGATGTCGCCGTCGGAGTCGACAACGATGAGAGTCCCTTTTTCCTTGAGGATCGGGCAGAGTTGGCGGTAGTAGGGCGCCAGGAAGGCATCGAACAACTCCTTGGAGAGCAGCGAGCCGTTGTTGTAGCTCATGTCCTCGGCGAAGGTCATGAAATCGGGCGTGCAGATGGAGAAGATTTCCGCGAGCACGTCCCGGATCCACTCGGCCTGGTCCTCATTGATCCGGGTGATCAGCTCGGGATCGTCATAAAAGGCGAAGAGATGGGGCTCGGTGCCGAGGATGCGGCGGGGGAACCAGTAAAAGCCGTCAACGGTGAACCAGAGCACGGCCTTGCCTTCGGCCTGGAGGGCGGCGCGCTCCTCCCATTTCTGGCGGTCGATGGCCGGACGGGGGAAAAGCTGGGGCCGGATGACCTGCTCATAGTGATCGCGGTTTTGCACGATTCCGATGCCGCGGGCGCCGTCGGGGGCCGGACAGCCGGGCTTGAAGCCGCGGACCCAGTCCTGCATATGGCGATCCAGCCCGAAATGATCGTGAATGGCGTAGAAGGCCTTGGGATCCAGGGGCATCCCCTCGCGGCTCCAGCGCTGCGTGGTATCGCCCCACCAGCCGGCCCATTCGATCACCGGAAGCCGGTCGAAGGGCTGGAAGTTCATGGCGGCCAGGAAGCGTTCGCGCGTATTCAGTTAGAGGGGGTTTCCAGTCCGAGCCGCGCGGCCAGGAAATCGTAGGCCAGGCGTCCGCTGATGGAGTGGCGGCCCTCGAAGATGTCGGCCTGGACGGAGTCGGCGGGCGCGCCGGAGAGGGCGAAAACCCGGCGGGCGGCGGCCAGGCTTTTTTTGACGGCCGGCAGCGGGAAGATGGGATCGCGCGTGCCGGCCTCCACGAGCATGGGGCGGGGGGCGATGAGGCCGGCGAGGTCGCTCATTTCGCCGAACTGCCCGAGGCCGGGGACGAAGTTGCAGGGGCAGTGGTTCATGGCCAGGATGCTGTCGCGGAACGTGCAGAAGTAGCCGCTGACCACGCAAGCCCGGATGCGCTCGTCCAGGCAGGCGGAGAAAAAGGTGTGCATCCCGCCGCCGGAGATGCCCATGGCACCGATCGAGTCGCCTTTCACCTCGCGCCGGGTCTGGAGGTAGTCGATCAGCTTGCGGGCGTCGTGGATGCGGAGCCCGAGGGCGGTGCCTCCGAGATGGGTGGCGAGGAAGGACGTATGGGTGCAGGTGGAGGAGGGGCCGGAGCCCAGGCCTTTGAAAAGCCAGCGGAAATCGGACTGCCGCTCGCCGAAGCAGGAGATCTCAGGCGCGGCCACGACGAAGCCGCGCCGGCAGAGGGCGACGGCGAAGTCCTTGTGATAGCCTTCCGGGGTGTTGCGCTCCTGGCCCGTTTCCCAGAGCCCGACGATGTCCTTGACGCCATAGCCATGGCCGTTGAAGGCGATGACGGCGGGCGTGGCGGCGGAGCGATTCTTGGGAATCAGGATATAGACGGGCATTAGCGAGCGGGCGGAGGTGCGGAGGAGGATTTTTTCGCGGATGTAATCGCCCTTGTCGACCCGCTCCAGCCGGCGGGGGGCGGGAGAGGCGGCGGGAAGATCGGTAAAGCCGACGGTTTTCACGAGGGCGGCGCGGGTTTTGGTGCGCCAGCGGCGGGCTTCGGAAGGCGTGCGGGCCGTGAAGCGGAAGGGGGCCCCGGAGGGCCGGTAAAGCGGCCAGAGAAGCGAGGCCGGCTGAAGGTTTCTCATTTTCCTGAAATCGAGCATGGGTGTGGCCACGGCTGCCTCCTGGTATAAGATCGGACTATTGGCTTTGAAGTGTAGGCATGGCAGCGTGGGGAGTCAATCCAGTTCAAGGGACAAACGGTGTTAAGATATTGACAGTTTCGGGGGAATGGCTGATACTTTTGCCAACGAAACGCGTTGGTTGTGCGAATTTTACCTGAGGAGCGAGGATGAACCGAGCGTCATGGTTTTGCGTGTTTTCTGCTCTTGCGACATTATCGGCCAGCCTGGCCGGAGCTCAGGGCATTGAGAACACACCGGACACGATGGTTTACTCCGTTGAAGGGGGCGTTCGGTTTGACGACAACCGTGATGCGGTTAAGGAAAACAAGGAGTCGATGACGACCTTGAGCTTTTCGCCGGGAGTCCAGTTGAACATGGACGACCTGATCACGACGGCTTTCCTGATGTACAAGCCTTCGCTGCTGTGGCGGGACAATCCCCGCGAGGACCAGAACGCCACCGAGCTTTATCACCTGGCCGAGGCTAATGTGGAGCATTTGGTCTCTTACCGGACCAAGGTGGGCGCATCGGACCGGTACGAGATGACGGACGATCCGAACGTGACCGCCGGGGGCGTGGCGGTTCGCGCAGACGCCAGCTACTGGCTGAATGAGGCCAAGGGATGGATGCTTTACGGGCTGAGCGACCGGGTGCAGGTGGATCTGGACGGCACGTACAAGATGAAGCGGTACATCGACAAAACGTTTGCCGATCAGGCGGACGAGGATCGGATTGTGGCGAATGGGGCGCTCCGCTACAAATTGGATCCCGCGAACTCGACCTTTGGCTTCGTGGGCTTTGATCAGCCTTCCTATAAGAGCTCCGAGCGCGGCGACTATCTGGGCTACCTGCTCGGGGCCGGCCTCACCCGTGAGTTCACCGACGATCTGAAAGGCACCGTCGCGGCGGGGTACAAGCTGCTCGACTACTCGGATGCGGTGACGGGCGACGAAGGGATGCCCTTCTTCCAAATGCTGGCCGAGTATCGGGTTTCGCTCAATCTGGCCCTGACGGCTCAAGCCGATTATTCGCTGGAGCCTTCCGACCGGGAGTTCTATTCCTCCAAGGAGTACACCCGCCTGTTGCTCAGGGGCGTTTATTCGATCACGGAAAGCATGTCCGCCGACGCCCAGGTGGTGTATGCCAACGGCGTTTACAGCAAGGACAGTGCGATTCAGCAGAGTGCGGACCTTCAGACCCTTTCCGGGGGTGATGACACGCTGGTGGATTACCAGGTCGGATTCACAATCCGGCCCAAGGCGCGGCGTTACTACAGCCGCGTAGCCTATGAGTATGAGGATTGGACGTCGGATGTCCGCGAATCCTTTGCTCGCAATACCGTGTCCGCCACGATGGGCATGGAATTCTAAACACGGTTTACGGTCGAGCTCATGGAACAGAATCAGTCCCAATTCAGCGCCACCCATTTCTGGGATTATTGGCAGGTGATCCGGTCGCGCAAGGAAATCGTCATCGCGATCTTCCTGTTCATCGTGATCACGGGCGCGGTGGTCACCTATTACCTGCCCAAGACCTTTGTGGCCGGCACCCGGATTGCCGTCAACCGCGAAACGCCGACCGTGGAAAGCTTGAAGCAGCAGGGCGCGGTCGCCGCCATCGCCTACGATCCCTTCTTCCTGCGGACGCAGTTCGAGATCATCCAGTCGAAGCCGATCATTTACGAGGTGATCCGGAATCTCCGGCTTCAGGAGCACTTCGGCCAGTTGTTCAGCGATGACGGGTCGTCGCTTTCTCCGAGCAAGGCGTTTGAGCTCGTGACGAAGAGCATGAAGGTTCATCAGTACCGGGACACCAACCTGATCGAGATCCAGATCGAGCGCAGCACCTACCGGTCGACGGCCCAGGAAGCCCGCGCGGACGCCTCGCGCATCGCCAACGAGATCGCGGCGGTGTACCGGGACCAGCGCATGAAGATCAACCGGACGGAGAAGGAAAAGGGCCTTCTGGCGCTGCGGTCGGCGTTCCAGGAAAAGCAGGTGAAGGTTCAGGAGTTGGAGGAAAAGCTCGAGGCGATGCGC
>CAIKKV010000653.1 GCA_903828035.1 uncultured bacterium | reverse complement strand
ATTCTGGGGATCCGTGGGATCGGCGCACGGGAAGCCAAGGCCAAGCTGGAGGTGCCACAGGCGGTTAGGGATAAGAAAGCATGAAGTTCGGGTTCAGAATGCCGTCGCTCACCAAGCGCATAGCCGCTCGCACCTCCTGGAAGCGGATGGGACGGCACAATTTGGGCTTGAAGGCGCCTCGCGGGTGGGGATGGTTGACGAACCCCAAGAAGGCTGCCTATAACCGGGTGTACAACCGCACGACAATCGATCCGGTGAAAGCCGTGGCCGGTAAGTCGGGTTGCCTGGTGCCGTTGGCGATCATTGGCGGCGTTCTAGGGCTTCTGGTGACGAGGCTGTGAGGGTATTCAATAGCGCCACTGCTCATGGCGTACCGGCAGCTGATTCAACGCTTCCCGGTAAAACCGCTCGGTAAGTGTTTTGTCGCCTAAGCGACAAAAGCGCCCTTTCACACATTCGCGGACGCTTCATGCCGTACTTCAGGTAGTCGTTGATGTCGCCGAAATATTGGTTTTTCATCCGGTCAACCGTACCCAGCCGCTCTGCCAATGGCGGCTTCGTAGGCGGGCAGAAGTGCCGAGTACAGCCTGCCGATATCCGCGGCAATGGCGGCTCCTTGGGCTACCGCACGGTTCGCTCGTCCAGGCCGCACGCGTCGGCGATTTGCGGCGCGCTGACATCCTGCTGGCTCAGCAACCCGATCCGACAGTAGGTCTCGTAGTCGATCATACCCGGCCCTCCGGCAGTTCCAGCACCTGGTACAGGGGCGGCCGGTAGGCGCTCAGATCGGCCCTGAGCAACCCGTCCCGCGCCGCCGCCACGCCTTCCAGGGGCAGGTTGATCAGCCGCGCCACGCTCCGGTCGCCGTGGTAGCTCAACCCTTCAACGTCCCCGACTGTCACCAGCAGCAGGTACAACGCCAGATCCTCGGGACGGCAACGGCGGCAGAACCCGTCGCGCACCAGCCGATGATCCACCCAGCTGAACTGCCCGGGCACGCGCCGTACCCGCTCTTCACACACGACTTCCTTGCGTTCTCTCATCCGGTCCGACTCCTTGGGGTTTCGATTCCGGGGCCTTTCCTCAGGATCTGTTGCCCACGAGTCTGGAGCCGGACCATGCAGGCCGCCATCAGGGGGCAGGACGCATTTAAGCCGGGCGGTATCCATTGCGGCGCAAGGGGTTGTGTCGTGCAGTCATCTTATAACGCAGCCTTCTTCGGCCGCCCCGAGCCCGGATGGCCCTTACGCCACGCCTGGACGCGGCGAACATGGGCTTCGCCCGCGTAGTAATGCCGGTTCTGGGGGTGGTTCTTCCACCGGTTCTGACTGGCCCTATGACTGGCGGCCATACATGCGGGGTTTCCGCAGTAATGCTGATGACTGCGGGCCTCTTATGGCAGACGCATTTTCACGCGGTAGAACTTGACCGGCGAAGGCACCATATCCATGACCGTGTTGATTGGCGACAGCCCGGGCAGATCCGCAGCCCCGCTCAGGCCAAACCACCCACCATTCACTAGGTTGGTGGAGCACTCCACGTCGTAAACACGCCCAGTCACGCCCGGCCAGGTTATGCGGTAGCCGATCACTTTCCCGGCGTCTCCAAAAAGCGAGTCGATTCTTGAAATGGCAAACGGCACAATGACCAAGACGTTGGTCGCACTGCCTGTATAGCTGATATCGCTCACGGTAGCGATCACGGTGTAGCTGCCCACCTCGGTCGGCGCGGCGGCGTTTCCGTTATAGGTTACATTGACCGCCAGATTGGTCGGCTCCGTGGCAACCGTCACCGCCTTGGCCGTGCCATCGAAGGTCTGGCTCAAATGGCTGAGTGTCACAGCGGCGGCGGCGGGGTTCACCGTGAGGTACACCGTGAAGGTTGTCGGCATGTAGGTGTCCATGTCCGTGGGGGTGAAGATCACATTCAGGGGCTGCGTCCCCACCACTGGCGTGGTGCCCGCCGCCGGAGTGTAGACCAACGACCCTGCCACGCTCGCCGTCGCGTTCAGCTGGGTGCCCGAAAGGGTTGTGCCGTAGATCATCGACGCGGGTGTCGCCCATGTCACCGTCGGGAGCAGCCTGCTCTGCGTCGCCAGGCCTCCGAATGGATTCGTCCACCCCGTGGTGCCAGCCACATAATAGAGGGTGGCTGGGACCATCCAAAATGCGCCCGTTCCGAGGCCGGGCGCATTGCCCGTGCAATACACGCTCGTCAGGCCACTGCAGCTGTCGAACGCGTTTGCCCCGATGCTGGTGACGCT
>CAIKKV010000652.1 GCA_903828035.1 uncultured bacterium | reverse complement strand
CGGGTAGGCCTTGCGCTTGGCCGCCAGGAAGGCGTCGTAGGCGCGCCGCTTGAGCGGCAGCGGGACGGCTTTTCCGGTATGGGCGGAGAGCCAGACGGCGTTGGCGAGCTCCAGCGACCGCAGCCCCTCTTCTCCGGGCGCGAGGAGCGCCTCTCCATTGAGGAGGTGCCGCGCGAAGTTTTGCGCCACGAGGTGGTGGCTTCCGTCCGTGTTCCGGATGTCGTCCCCATCCCGGATGGATTCCGGGGCGCTAAAGGCGATGGGGGTGCGGAAGGTGAAGTCGGGCACCGGTTCGCTGAAGCGGTGCAGCGTCAGTAGCCCGTCCCGGTAGCAGAGCTTTCCCCGGGTTCCGAAGATCTCGAGCATCTGGCCGGGTCCCGTTTCGTTGGTGGAGGTGTAGAAATAGCCCGTGCCGCCATCGGGATAGCGCAGCAGGGCGTCGGCCATATCCTCGACCTCGATTTTATGCAGCCGGGTTTCGCACCGGCCGAGGACTTCGCACGGCATGCCGCCGAGTCGGATGAACATGTCGAGCATGTGCGGCGCCTGGTTGATCATGACCCCGCCGCCTTCGCCGACCCAGGTGGCGCGCCACTTGCCGGAGTTGTAGTAGGCCTGGGTGCGGTATTCGGGGGCGATCAGGGTGGTGCGCCAGACCGTGCCAAGCGCGCCGGAGCGGATCCATTCATGGGCCTTGATGAACGCCGGCTCGGTCCGCCGCTGGAACATGACGGCGAAGGCCACCTTGTTGTCGCGCGCGGCGCGGATCATCCGGTCGGCGGCGCTGACGCATTCGGCGAGCGGCTTTTCGCTCAACAGGTGCAGGCCGGCCTTCATGACGTCGATGGCCATGGGCGGGCGAATAGGGTGGGGCGTGGCGATGAGGACCGCATCACAGAGTCCCGACCGGATCAGGTCGCGATGCTTCGTGAAGTAGGGAACCTGGAACTTTTCCCCGACTTTGCGGGCATTTTCCTCAAAGCCATCGCAAACGGCGGTCAGTTGAATCTCGGGAACTTTGGCAAAACCGGCGCAGTGATCCTGGCCCATGATCCCCACGCCAATCACGCCGATTCGCACCCGATCTCCCTTTACTCGTGATCGATTCTTGGTCATGAATATACCTCTCTGAGTGATCCGCTCTTCTAAAATCAGGGTTTGGTCGTGATGTGCGCCGGGTCGGTGACCCGCTGGGGTTCCACGGTTTTCTTGACGAAGGTGGACTCGAGCCGCTTCTTTTCCAGGAACTTATCGTACGCGCGCCGGCTGAGGGGAAGCTTGACGGGCTTGCCCAGCTGGGCGCTGAGCCAGACGGCGTTGGCGAGTTCAAGCGACTGCAGGCCTTCTTCGCCGGGCGACATCAGCTTTTCGCCGTGCAGAAGGTGGCGGGCGAAGTTCTGGATAATGGAGAAGTGGCCCCATTCCACGTCTGGAATCTCGAGCGTCTCTTCCTTGCATTCCGGGGCGCTCCAGACCTTCTGCGTGCTGAAGGTGAACTCGGGGATCGGCTCGCTGAACCGGTAGAACTTGAGGACCTTGTCCCGGTAGCAAAGCTTGCCGTGGGTGCCGAAGACCTCAATCATCTGGCCGGGGCCCAGTTCATTCGTGGAGCAGTAGAAGTAGCCGCTTCCTCCATCCGGATAGCGGAGCATGGCCTCGGCCACATCCTCCACCTCGATCTTGTGCAGGCGCGTCTCGCACCGCCCCGTCACTTCGCTGGGCATGCCGCCCAGCTGGACGAACAGGTCGATCACGTGCGGCGACTGGTTCATCATCACCCCGCCGCCCTCGCCGGCCCAGGTGGCCCGCCAGTTGCCGGAGTCATAGTAGGCCTGTGTGCGGTATTCGGGCGAGATCATGGTGGTGCGCCAGACCTTTCCGAGGGCGCCCGACTTCACCAGCTCAATGGCCTTGGCGAAGGGCGGTTCGGCGCGGCGCTGGAACATGACAGCCAGGGCGACGCCTTTGCGCTTCGCCGTCTTGACTATCTGGTCGGCCGTGCTGACCCGCTCGGAGAGCGGCTTCTCGCTCAGGATGTGGAGCTTGGCGTTCATGCAGTCGATTGCGATGGCGGGACGCTGCGGGTGCGGCGTGGCGATCAGGACGGCGTCGCACAGCTTCGCCTGGATCAGCTCCTGATGGCTGGTGAAGAAAGGCACGTTGAACTTGGCGCCGCCATTTTTCGCGGTTTCGGGATCGATATCGCACACCGCGACCAGCCGGGCTTCCGGCACTTTCGCCATGTTGCCGCAGTGGCCCGAGCCCATGCCCCCGATGCCGATCACGCCCAGCCGAACCTGTGCACCCTTCACTCGCTTCTTCGCATCCATATGTCCGAACTCCTTGATGTCGCTGGAAATGGGTGAAATATGGCGTGGAATGGCCGTTTTGTCGAGCATGGAAGTGGCTGAACCCTCCCCGTTCCGCATCGTCCCTTTACATTGATTTCATCTGTGCGTAATGTTTCTCCCATGCGTTCCGACAAGGAAATAGTGATTTCCGTTTCCGAACAGAATCTGCGGGATTCGTTGCGCCGGGTGATTGTGGCCTGGCTGTTCGGGGCGGCCTGGATGTATCTGGTCAGCGGCGCGAGCTTCACCCGCTTCGCCAAGCTGCTCAACGTGAGTCATTTCGGGTTCGGCCTGCTGGCGACCGTTCCCTTCCTTGGCGCGCTGGTGCAGCTGCCGGCCAGCCTGTTGCTGGAGCGCTACGGCGGCCGCAAGAGGGTTTTCCTCTGGTGCGCCTCGATCTCCCGCGCCTTGTGGCTGGTGATCGCGGCGCTGCCCTGGCTGTTCCCGCCGGCGTGGCAATGGCCGGCGCTGCTGCTGACCCTGCTCGTCTCGACGGTGCTCGCCAACATCACGTCGCCCGCCTGGATGACGTGGATGGGCGAGCTGGTCCCGGGCCGGAT
>CAIKKV010000651.1 GCA_903828035.1 uncultured bacterium | reverse complement strand
GCCCCCCCCCCGCCCTGTCAACGTCAATTGCCCGCGTCGCTACCCGGCGCGTTTCCCGGGCGCTCCGCGCACGGGAAGCCTGTCCGCGTGACGGAGTTGCTTGACGCCCGAGGAGCCATGCTCTACCTTGTCCCCTGCACAATGAAACCCGATACCATTTTCATAGTGGACGACGATCCCCTGGTCCGCCAGATGCTGGCGTGGATGTTGCGGGAATCCGGATTCTTTGTCAAAACCTTCGACTCCGGCCGGGAGTTTCTCGACCACCTGCCCTTCGAGGGAACCTGTTGCGCCGTCATCGACCTGCAAATGCCCGGCATGAGCGGCCTGGACTTGCAGCGCGAGCTCGCCCGGTCCGAAGTCCCCATCTCCCTTATCTTCATGACCGGCCACGGCGATATTCCCGCAAGCGTGAACGCCATGAAGAACGGCGCGGTCGACTTCCTGCTCAAGCCCTTTGAAAACAAAACGCTCCTGGCCGCCATCCAAACGGCGCTTGAAAAGAACCGCGCCAACCAGATGAAACACGCCGAGCGCCAGGCGGTCCAAGCGCTGGAGCGCTCCCTGACCCCGCGGGAGCGCGAGGTGATGGCGCGGGTTGTCGCCGGCCAGATCAACAAGCACATCGCGCTCGGCCTCGGCATCACCGAAGCCACCGTCAAGGTGCATCGCGGCCGGGTCATGAGGAAAATGGGCGTGACGTCCGTGGCCGAGCTGGTAAAAGCCGTCGAGCGCGGAAAACGGTAAACGGGCGGACTCTTCCCCTTCGATTTTATCTTACCCTTCTCAGCTTTTCCCTGATTGCCAGGCGGCCCGGCGGCCCTAGACTGTCCTTACATGAATGAGGCATTCAAAGACTTATCCGTCCGCCCGATCCGATCCGAAGCCGCTTCAGCCCGGATGAACAAACTGAGCCTTGCCCTTTATTTCGGTCTGGCCGTTTTATACAGCGCGGGCGGCGTGGCGGTTCTTGAAATTATCCGGATCTATTTCCCTGAAGACGAGCCCCCCATCATTCTCCTCGCGCTGTGCGTCACGGCCGCCGCCTGGCAAGGCGGCTTTTGGCCGGGCTTGCTGGCCACGATCCTGGTCGCCCTGGGATCGTGGGGATTCCTGATCCCGCCCGAGGGGTTCGCCCTTCCGCATCCCACCCAGATCATGCGCCTCGTGCTGATCGTGGCCAGCGGGACGGCGGTCAGCTTCCTGGCGGAAGGCCTGCGCCGGACCCTGGCGCTGCTCCAGGACAGCGAGCGGCGCGTGCGGATTGTGCTCGATACCGCGGCGCTCGGCATCGTCGAGTGCGACAAGGACGACCAGATCATCCTCGCCAACCGGAACGCCCTCAAGCTGCTGAGCTACCCCCTGGACAAACTGCTGGGGAAATCCATCCGCGACCTGGCCGCGCCCGAAGACCGCCCCTTTTCCGACGGCCTCTACAAAAAGCTCCACGACGGGACCCTGGCGCACGGCGACTATGAAACCCGCTTTCTCCGATTCGACGGCTCGCCCGTCCCGGCGCATGCCACGGTGGCCCCGATTCGCGATGCGGAGGGGCAGTTCATCGGCTCCATCGGAACCCTCGAAGAGCTGGCGGATCACCAGGAGCGCGCGGACAAGCGCGCTTGACGGCTGATCCCCCTGGCCGCCGAAACGGCGAAGCCGGCGCGGCCGAACCCGCGCGAAATCCCGCTACAGCTCCACCTGGATGCCCACTTCAATGACGCGATTGGGCGGAATATTGAAGAACTTGGAGGCGTCGAGGGAGTTCTTGGACAGGAACGCGAACAGCTGCTTGCGCCAGGACATCATGTTCCGCCCGTGGACCAGGATCAGCGTTTCACGGCCCAGGAAAAAGGTGACCTTGCCGGGCGTCAGGTCCAGGCCTT
>CAIKKV010000650.1 GCA_903828035.1 uncultured bacterium | reverse complement strand
TGTGGAATGGTTCAAGCACAAGGTCGAGGCCCAAGGCGGCGGCAACTACCAGAGCATGCTCAATGACGCCCTTCGCGCGTATATGGAACATCATGAGGAATCCCTGGAGAAATTGGTCCGCAAGCTCGTTCGAGAGGAAATCAAGAAAGCGTCGTAATCAGGGCAATTGCTCCGAGATCGGAGCGAACGGGATCCTTCGTGATGATGATTTCACGCGGGGACAGATAGGGTTCCCAATGACTCGTTTCGACACCGGCGGGGAACCGCCGGCTCCACTGGGGCGCGGTCGCGCTTTTTCTTGGCTTTTAGGGAGGATTGCCCTAATGTAACGGATTCCGACTTCGACTGTTTTCAAACACGCGGGAGGTTGCATGGGTGCCATGATGCGAACGGGGTGGGTGAGGATGCTGGCGGTGACGGCGACGCTGTCGTTGGTGGCCGGTTCATGCCTGGCGGAAGCGGCGGCCAAGGCGGTCGATGCGGCCGGGGCGGAGCGCCTCACGATGTCGCTGGGCGAGATTTTCCAGAAGGGCGGATGGACCATGTACATCCTCCTGGTCACCTCGGTGCTTGGCGTGGCCTTCACCTTCTACCTCTTCGCCGTGCTGCGGCAGGAGCAGGTGGTGCCGCGGCTCTTCCGCAAGGACGTGCTCTCCCGCATCCATGAGGGCGACTTCGAAAGCGTGCGCGAGGCCTGCAACAACAAGCCCAATCCGCTGGGCGAGGTGACCCTGAGCGCCATGGATTTCCTGGAGGCCAACCCCGCCATGGACATCGGCCTGCTCAAGGATGCGATGCAGGGCGAAGGCGAGCGCCAGGCGCTGGCCATCAACGGCCCGACCCAGTACCTGCTCGACATCGCCGTCATCGCCCCGATGCTCGGGCTGTTCGGCACGGTGCTCGGCATGATGAAGGCGTTCCAGGTGGTGGCCCTCGACCTGGCCAAGGCCAAGCCCATCCTGCTGGCGGGCGGCGTGGCCGAGGCGTTGATCACCACGGCCTTCGGCCTGATCATCGGCATTCCGGCCATGATGTTTTACGCGTATTTCCGCCAGCGCTCGGCGAACCTGATCGCCTCCCTGGAGGCGGCCTCCGCCGAAGTGCTCAACGCCCTGATCCGGAAGAGGAACGCATGAAATTCTCGGGCAAGCTAAAAGAGGCGCCCGTGGGATTCCAGATCGCGCCGATGATCGACGTGGTGTTTCTCCTGCTGATCTTTTTCGTGACCAGCCAGATCTACGCGCAATGGGAGTCCGAGATCGGGATCAACCTGCCCACCGCCAAGACGGCCGAGGAAAACCCCCGGTCGCCCGGCGAGATCATCATCAACGTCTCCCGCGACGGCTCGGTGGTGGTCAGCGGCCAGGTTCTTGACGACGACCGGCTGGGCACGGTGCTCAAGCGCCTGGTCACCGTTTTCCCCGGCCAGCCGGTTCTGATCCGGGCGGACCGCAAGACCGCCTATGAGCAGGTGGTGCGGGTGCTCGACATCTGCCGCCGCTGCGACGTGTGGAATGTGTCCTTCGCCACGGCCCTTTCGGAACCCGAGATGGCGGTCCCATGAAGTTCGGATGGCTTACGGCATGCCTCCTGGCCCTGGCCGCCGCCTCGTTCGGCGCGGCCACGCCCGAGGAAACCGCCCAGCTCCAGTTTGCCGACGGCCTTTTCCGCCGCGGCATCCAGGATCTGGCGCTCAAGGAGTACATGCTCTTTCTCGAGCAGTATCCCGGAAGCGCCTCGGCGGATGCCGTCTGGTTCCGGAGCGGGGAGTGCTACCGGGCCATGGGCAACCGCGTGGCCGCCGAGCGCGCCTACGCCCGCGTGGCCGCCATGCCGGGCAGCGCCAACCGCTTCCGGGCCACCCTGCGGCGCTCGGAGCTGTTCGCGGATTCCGGGCAGGACGAGTTGGCCGCCGCCATGCTCCGAGCCTTGCTGGACGAGCACCCGCCCGCCGATATCGCCGCCGATGCCGCCTTCCGCCTGGCCTCGGCGCTGGAGAAGATGAACAAGCCGGCCGAGGCCGCCGCCGCCTACGAGCGCGTGGTGCGCGACTACCCGGGCTCGCCGTTCGTCTCCTACTCCCTGCTGGCCCTGGGCGGCCTGGCTGCCACCGGTCCGGGCGGCGATGCCGGGGCCGAACCCCTGTTTCTCAAGGCCGCCGAGAAGGCCGTCGACCTGCGGGTCGGCGCCGAAGCCTGGTACCAGCTGGGCAACCTGCATTACCGCGGCTCGAATTATGTGAAGAGCGCCTATGCGTTCGACCAGCTGTTCACCCGGTTCGGCACGGATTCGCGCGTGGGCCCCGCCCGCCTCCAGGCGGCCTGGGCCTATCACCGCGCCGGCCGTCATGCCGACACGGTCAAGCTGGCCGAGCAGGCGATCGCCGCCCGCGAGGCGCCGGCCGACGGCTGGCTGTACCTGATCGCCAACAGCGAGCGGCAGCTTCAGCACAACGCCGCCGCCGCGACCCGCTACGAAACGCTGGTGCGGCAGTTTCCGGACAGCCCGTACGCCGGCCGCGCCGCCTACGAGCGGGCGCTGGCCCTGTTTTCCGACAGCCAGTTCGCGGCCGCCGTGGCCCAGGCGCGCGGCATTCCGCCCGACAGCGCCATGGCCGACCAGGTCTGCTGGCTGCTGGCCGAATCGTATGTGGCGCTCAAGGACGACAACCAGGCGGTCCAGTATTATCGCCTGATCGCCGAGACGTATCCGAAGTCGCCCCTGGCGCCCGAGGCCCTCTACCGCCTGGGCGAGTTCCTCAAGAAGCGCGGCGAGGAGGCGAATGCCGCCGAGTGTTACCGCGCCGTGTTCGTCCGCTACCCGGCCTCGCCCCTGGCCGCCAAGGGCCTCTTTGCCGCGGCGTACGGGGAGGCCAAGGCGGGGCGGCGCGAGGATGCGGCCCGCGACTGGGGCCAGTTCCTGGGCGCCTTCCCCGAGCACGATCTGGCGCCCGACGCCCTTTTCCAGAAGGCGGTGGCGGAGGCCCAGCTGGGGCGCAACGACCAGGCCCTGGAGACGTACGGGCTCCTCCTGCGGCGCTTTCCCAAAAACCCCTACGCGGCGGAAGCCCATTTCTGGTGCGGCGTCCTGTTTGAAAACGCGGGCAAGTTCGAGGATGCGGCCCGCGAGCTGCGCGGCGCCCTGGCAGCCGAGCCGGCGGAAACCACGGCGCGCCAGGCCCGGCTCCGCCTGGCCATTGTCCTGTTCCGGATGGGGCAGTACCCCGAGTCCGCCGAGCTGGCGCAGGGCATCCTGGCCACGCCGCTGCGCGACGACCTGCCGCCCGGCCTGCTTGAATGGCTCGCCGAATACCGGATGAAGACGGGCGAGGCGGCCCGGTCCCTGGAGGCCTCCCGGTTGCTCGCTTCGGGCAAGCGGGAAGCGGCTTGGGCGCAGATCGGGCGCACGCTGTCCGGCGAGGCCCTGATGAAGCTGGGGAAGAAGGAGGAAGCGAAGGCCGAGTTCGAGGCGGCGACCGCCGTCCCCGCCGACACGCCCGCCGAACCGCGGGCCTGGCTGAACCTGGGCCACCTGGCCCTGGCCGCCGGAGAGGCCGCCGCCGCTGAAAAGGCCTATGGCGAGGCCGTGCGCCAGGCGGGCGGAAACGAGGGCATCCGCGCCCGGGCCACGTTTGGAATGGCCCGCGCCCTGGAGGCCAGGGGCGATGCCGAGGGCGCCGTGCGTTTTTACCTGAATGTCGCGCTGCTGTACCAGGATCCGGAGCTGACGCCGGAGAGTCTGTACAAGGCCGCCGCGGGCTTCAAGCGGCAGGGTCGCGCGCCGGAGGCGGCCGATATGGCCGCGGAACTGAAAAAGTTGTATCCCAAGAGCGCCTGGGCGGCGAAGGAGTAGGGAGGACCGTATGGCTAATCAATTCCTTCCCGATTTGGATGACGACGGGTTTGCCGATGTGGAGTCGCTCCATCATCGCCTGCAGCGCCGCCGCCTGTGGATGGGCATGACGGCCGCCGTGCTGTCCGTGGCCCTGCATGTCTTCATCGCCATGCGTCTTCCCGCCTTTGCGCTGCCGCACGACTGGGAGCAGGTGAAGGACGACTTGCACCAGGCGTTCAAGGTGTCCACCGTGTCGGCCGTGCCGCGCGCGGCGGAGTCGGAGCGGCCCGAGGCCGCCACCTCGCTGAAACCCGGGCCCGGCTTCAATGTGAAGGCGGACGCGATCACCCTCAAGCGCATGGTGGACGAGGTCAAGCTGGCGCCCCAGCCGCTGCCGTCCGGCGCGCTGGAGCAGTCGGCCGGCGCCCCGCCGACGCCGAACGCGCCCCGGGCCGAGAGCTGGTCCCCGCGCGAGGAGATCCTGAAGGTGGAGGATCGGCTGGTCCGCGAGGAGATCCCCGACCGGCCGCGCCGGCTGATCCCGGATGTCAACCGCATCAAGGGGGCGGCCGATGTGACGCTGCCGATGGAGGCGCCGCATAAGGTGGGGACGGGGACGGAGCTGTCGGACGCCGCCAGGCAAAGCGTGGCGGAAGCGCGGCCGCCCTCGGTGAAGGCCGCCGATACGCAGTGGGAGCGGCTGGAGGAGCTGCTCAAGTCGGCGCCGGGCCCCGTGCTGGGCTCGGGCGCGGCGGAGGCGGGCGGGCGGCGCGCACCCGAGACCGTGGCCCTGCTGCCGCCGCCCAGCGGCGAGCCTCTCAAGCCGATCGAGGGCCTGTTGAAAGCGACGCTGAGCGTGTATTCCCCGAAAACGGATCCCGACTATCTGTATGCGAAGGTGGATATCAAGCGGGCCGGGGCCGACGCCATGCCGGTGCTTCCCAAGGACATCCTTTTCATCCAGGACTGCTCGGCCAGCATCACGGAGCAGCGGCTGGCCTTCTGCCGCGAAGGGCTCCTGCGCTGCCTCGCCCAGCTGCCGCCCCGCGACCGCTTCAACGTGGTGGAGTTCCGGGACACGCCCCGGCGCTGCTTCGCCGACTGGGCGCCGGCCCACGCCGCGAATCTCGAGGCCGGCCGCACGTTTGTCCGGGCCATGGAGTCGCGCGGCAACACCGACATCTACGCCTCGCTGCGCGAGCTGCTGTCCATGGACCGCAAGCCGGTGCGGCCGGTGGTCGTGATCCTGATCAGCGACGGCCTTCCGACCGCGGGCATGCGCGACAGCGCCGAGATCATCGCGGCCTTCACGCGCGAGAACAGCGGCTCGGTTTCGGTGTTCGCCCTGGCGACCTTCGACCAGGCGAATCTCTACCTGCTGGACATGCTGAGCTACATGAACCGGGGCGATTCGGTGGCCGCGCGGCGGGGCCGCTGGTCGATTCCCGACGTCATGGACGGCCAGGTTGTCGGCGTCAGCCGTCCCGTGCTGAGCGACATGCATTTCCGGTTTTCCTCGCCGGGCGCGGAGATGGTGCCCTCCCTGACGCCGAACCTGTATCTCGACCGGTCGCTGGTCCTGTATGGCCGGTTTCCCAAAAAGGCGGACCGCGTGGTGTTCCAGGTGGTGGGCCGCTCGGGCGAGCAGGGCTGCGACATGGTGTTCGATTTGAAGATGGCCGAGGCCGCCGCGGGGGATGCCGCGATCCGCGAGGAGTGGGCGTGGCACAAGGTCTACGGGCTGATCGGGGAGCATACCCGCACCCGGGATCCGGCCCTGATCCGGGAGATTCAGCGCGTGTCCGCCTCCTACGGACTCCAGGTGCCTTACGCCGACGAGTTGAAGTGACATGATAGAAGTGAAACATCTGACCCGCCGGTACGCCGGCGTGACGGCCGTGGACGACCTGAGCTTCTCCGTGGAAGCGGGCGAGGTGACGGCGCTGCTGGGGCCCAACGGCGCCGGCAAAACGACCACCGTCCGCGTGCTGGCCGGCTATCTGCAGCCGACGGGCGGCACCGTCACGGTGGGGGGGCTGAGCCTGGACCGCGACGCCCTTGAAATCCGGCGGCACATCGGCTACCTGCCGGAAAACGCCCCCGTTTATCCCGAGCTGCGGGTGCGCGAGCATCTGGAGCTGATGGGGGACCTGTACGGGATGTCCCTGCGCAAGCGGCTCCAGCGCATCGAGTGGGTGCTGGGCGCCTGCGGCCTGGGGGAGGCGGCGAACCGGATCATCGGGCAGCTCTCGCGCGGCTACCGCCAGCGGGTGGGCCTGGCCGCCGCCCTGCTGCACGATCCCGATGTGCTGATCCTCGACGAGCCCACCGCCGGCTTGGACCCGAACCAGGGGCGGGCCATCCGCGATGTCATCCTCGGCCTGGCCGGCTCCCGCACGATCCTGATGTCCACCCACTCCCTGGCCGAGGCGGAAAGCCTCTGCCGCCGCGTGCTGATCCTGAATCGCGGAAAGCTGGTGGCCCTCGACACGCCCTCGGACCTGCGCCGCCGCAGCCTGGGCTGCTCCCGCGTGGCGGCCGAGATCCGGGCGCCGCTGGAGGCGGTCCGGGAGAAATGCGCGGCCATCGTGTTCGCGGATACGGTCGAGGCCGAGGCGGCGGGCGAATGGGTGCGGGTGCGCATCACCAGCCGGGAGGAGACGGACTTGAGGCCGGACGTGTTCAACCTCGCGGTGCGCGAGCACTGGGCCCTCCGGGAGCTGCGCGCGGATCATCACACGCTGGAGGAGGTCTTCATGTCGCTGACCGGGGAGGAGCCGCGTGAATAAGATCCTTGCCGTCTGGCGCAAAGAGATGGCCGTCCAGCTCGTTTCCCCCTCGCTTTACGGGATTGCGGCGGTGTTCCTGGTGGTGACCGGGCTCAATTTCTGGAAGCTGTCCGTCGAAAGCGCCGGCACGCCCACGGCCATGAGCGTGCTGCTCTTCGGCCCCATGTTCTTCTGGATCATCACCCTGGCACTGATCACGGCGCTGACCATGCGGAGCTTTGCCGAGGAGAATCGCTCCGGCTCGCTGGAGCTGCTGATGACGGCGCCGCTGAGCGATGTCGACCTGGTGGGCGGAAAGTTCTCCGCCGCGCTCACGCTCTTCGCGCTGATCCTGCTGCCCACCGCCGGCTACCCGTGGATCCTGCGGGCCTGCAGCTCCGGCGTGTGGGCCGTGGATGAGATGCAGGTGGTGGTGGGGCTCGCCGGCGTGCTGCTGATGGGCGCCTTCTACACCTCCATCGGCGTGCTGATCTCGGCCTTGTCGCGCGGCCCCGTGCTGGCGGCGCTGGGCATTTTCGCCTCGCTCAGCGTGCTCTTTTTCCTGGACGCCTTCTGGTACGCCGGGCCCTCCGGATCCGTGCAGCGGTTTTTGGATTACGCCTCCGCCATCCAGCACGTCATGGATTTCTCGAGGGGAATCCTGGATTCCCGCGCCGTGCTCTTTTACCTGTCCGGAACGGGCCTGATGTTTTTCATGACCGTGAAGACGATTGAATCGAAGCGGTGGCGGTAGGGAGGTCGAATGGCCGACAAGGCGGCAATACGAAGTGTGTGGAGGCGGCGGGCCTGGCGGACTGCGGCGACGGTCAGCCTCTGGCTTTCCGTGGCGCTGGCGATTGCGCTGGTGGTCCTGGTGAACGCCCTCGCCGCCCGCTTTCCCATCCGGCATGATTTCAGCCGGGCCCGGTTCTTCGCGCTGTCGGAGAAGAGCCTCGCCATCCTCGGGCAGGTCAGGCAGCCGGTCGCCGTCACGGCCGTCGTCGAAACCGACTTCGAGCTATACCAGGACATCCGGGGGCTGCTGCGGGAATACGCGGCCGCCAATCCGCGGCTGGCGGTCCGGTTCGTCGATCCGGCGCGCGACATCGGCGAGGCGCGGACGCTGGCCCGGCGCTACGGGCTGGCCGAATCCAATTGCCTGATCCTGGAGATGGGCGGTCGGTTTGCCGTGGTCGAGGCCCGCAAGATGATGGAGTTCAACTACTGGCCCGTCGTCGAAGGCCGGTCCAAAACCCGCGTGGCCTTCCGCGGCGAGCAGATGGTTTCCACGGCGCTCGAGGGGCTGCTCCAGCCGATGCCGCCCGTGGTGGCCTTTCTCACGGGCGAGGGCGAGGGCGACATTGAAAACTTCAGCCCGTCCGGCTACTCCCGCCTGGGCATGGCGCTGCGCCGCGACGCGTTGCGCGCCGTCAAGCTGCCCTCCGGGGAAGCCGTTCCGGATGCGTGCTCCGCCGTGGTGGTGCTGGGCCCCACCCGACCCTTTTCGCCTCACGCCCTCGCGGCGCTGCGCGCCTACCTGGATCGCGGCGGGCGGGTCCTGTTTCTCGTGCAGAAGGGGCGCGGAACGGGTCTGGAGCCCCTTTTCGAGGACTGGGGCGTGCGCGTCAGCAACAACAGCGTGGCGGGGCCGGCCCTCACGGGGCGGGAGCTGCTGGTTTCCAGTTTCGCCGATCATCCCGCCACGCGCGGGCTGAGGAACATGGCCTGCTCGTTCTATGCGCCGCGCGAGGTGCGCCCCCTGCCCGAAGGCTCGCAGGCCGACCGGCTGCGGGTGACGTCCCTCGCCCGGAGCGCCGCCAACAGCTGGATCGAAACGAGTCCCTCCGAGGATCCGCCGCGGTTCAACGTGAAGGATGATCCGCCCGGGCCGGCCTCCATCGCCGTGGCGGTGGAGCGCGGCGTTCCGGCCGGCCTCAAGGTGTCGCTGTCGCCCACGCGCCTCGCGGTCGTGGGCGATGCGGATTTTGTCTCCAACGGGGCGCTGGCCGGCGGGAACGAGGATTTCTTCATGGGCGTCCTGAACTGGCTGCTGGAGCGCGATCACCTGGCCGCGGTTTCACCCCGGATGCCGGATGAGATTTCCATGGATCTGGATCCGGAGCAGCGGCGGAAGCTCTTCCTCTGGGTCGTGGCGGGCCTGCCGGGGGCGGCCCTGCTCCTGGCGGTGCTGGTGGCGATTTTACGGCGGCGGTAAGCGGAGACGACATGCACATTCGCACCCTTTTCTGGCTTCTGGTGGGCGTCCTGTTCACCGGCGCCTTTTATCTGTTTGTGACGGTCCGGGACCACACGGAGCGGAAT
>CAIKKV010000649.1 GCA_903828035.1 uncultured bacterium | reverse complement strand
TTTGAGGTGGAGACCGGCGTCGGCACCGGGTGCCCGTAGGTTTCCGTGTTCGCCTTGTCGAGAATGGCCATGCAGGCCAGGTTGATGGTCCCGCACTCGAGCACCAGGTTCAGCCACCCGGGAATGTCGTGGTCCTTGGCCATCTCGCGCAGGCCCTTGTAGAACCACTCCGTGACAGTGCGGTCCTCATAGCCCAGGTCATGGGCGTGCCAGGCGTAGGCGGCCACGCCGCGCATGCCGAAAAGCAGGGTCGAGCGGAGCGAGACGATATCCGTGTCGCCATGGAACAGGGCCTGCGGATCGAACTCGGTCGCGCCGCCCAGCTTGGCGGTGGCGGCGCGGACGTCGCGGATCATGGCGTCGAACCGGGCGCTGTCGAAGTTCACGTTGGTGATGGTGGCAAAGAGGCTTTGCATGACCAGGGCGTCGGTGGCGGCGTCGGGCTTCTTGCCCTCGGCGGCCCGGGCGAGGCCGATCAGGGCGCCCGTCAGCAGATCCTGGAGGCCGGACACCTCGGGCGTCTTGCCGCACACGCCGCTGCGGGTGCAGCCTTTGCCGCCCGCCGTTTGCTCGCATTGGAAACAGAACATGCTCGTGTCGCTCATCTCGATTCTCCTATTTTATCTTGGGGGTTTGTTTTTTCTTCTGATCGTTCTTGGAAAGGGATCGGCCGGTGAGGCCGGACCAGTCGGTGGCGCCGGCCATGGTTTCGAGCGTGGCGCCGGCCAGGGTTTTGCGGAGCCCCCGGTTGAGCCGGGTGATCTCCCGGCCGAGGGGGCAGCACCGGGTGCTGCAGACCTTGGGGCTGAGCAAGCAGCGGTCCTCGGCGAAGGGGCCGTCGATCGCCTCGTAGACCTCGAGCAGGCTGATGGCGGCGGGCGGCCTGCCGAGCCGGGTTCCCCCGCGGGGGCCGCGGACGGACTCCACCAGGCCGGCGCGGCTGAGCGCCTGCATGACCTTGGCGAAGTGGGCTTCCGAGAACCCGAAGAGCGCGCAGACCTCTCCGGACCGAGCGAGCCGCTCCGGCTGCTGGGCCAGCCACAGCGTCGTGTGGATCGCGATCGACGCCGCCTCTGACATTTGAATGACTCCGGCCATATCGCTCCTTCAATTAATCTGGTACTAGAATACCTGAATAGATCGAAACGTCAACTTCTTTTAACATTTTTTACTTCCGTCTTTTCGACGGCGCTTCTACGCTTTAAACGGATGGGCCTTGCCTCGCGTGAAGCGGCGTCGCATCGCTCCGCCCTCCAATTGCTTCACGCCTGGCGTGGAGGGGCGAGCGATGCGAGCCCGCCATCCTTCGCGAACGTCTTAGGCTTGCTTCTGCTCCAGCCGCCGCTTCACGTACGGAACCAGGCCGCCCGCGGCGATCAGCTCGCGCATGAACGGGGGGAACGGAGCCGCTTTCCACGTGCGCCCGCTCGCCTGGTCCGTGATCACGCCCGTCTCGAAATCCACCGCCACCCGCGCGCCGGCGGCAATCGCCTTCGCCGCCTCCGGGCACTCCATGATGGGCAGCCCGATGTTGATGGCGTTGCGGTAGAAAATGCGCGCGAAGCTCTCCGCGATCACGCACGAGATGCCCGCCGTCTTGATCGCCAGCGGCGCATGCTCGCGCGAGGAGCCGCAGCCGAAGTTCCGGCCGCCCACCATCAGGTCGCCCGTCTTCACCTTCTTCGGGAAGTCGGCGTCGATGTCCTCCATGCAGTGCGAGGCCAGCTCCGCCGCATCCGAGGTATTCAAATAACGGGCCGGAATAATCACATCCGTGTCCACGTTGTCGCCGTACTTGAACACGTTGCCTTCCGCCTTCATCGCCACTCCTTGTTCGCTCATCACATCACCTCCGACGGATCCGTGATCCGCCCCGTCAGGGCCGAGGCCGCCGCCACCGCCGGGCTGGCCAGGTACACCTCGGACTCCGGATGCCCCATCCGGCCCACAAAGTTCCGGTTCGTCGTGGCCACCGCCCGCTCGCCCTTCGCCAGGATGCCCATGTGGCCGCCCAGGCAGGGCCCGCAGGTCGGCGTGGACACCACGGCGCCCGCATCGACAAACTGCTTGAACAGGCCCTTCTTCATCGCCTCCAGCCAGATTTTCTGCGTGGCCGGGATCACGATGCACCGCAGGCCCTTCTTCACCTTGCGGCCCGCGAGCACCTTCGCCGCCATGACCAGGTCGCTCAGCCGCCCGTTCGTGCACGAGCCGATCACCACCTGGTCGATCGTCACGCTGCCCGACTCGCGCGCCAGGCGCGTGTTCGAGGGGAGATGCGGAAAGGCGACGGTCGGCTCGATCGACGCCAGGTCGATCGTCATCGTCTGCTCGTAGACGGCGTTCTTGTCCGCCTTGAACTCCGTGCCGCCCTTGTGCCCCACGGCCTTCAGGAAGGCCCGCGTCTTGGCGTCCACCGGGAAGATGCCGTTCTTCGCGCCGGCCTCGATGGCCATGTTGGCCATGCACAGCCGGTCGTCGACCGTCAGGGCCTTCAAGCCGTCGCCGAAATACTCCATGGACCGGTACAGGGCCCCGTCCACGCCGATCGTGCCGATGATGTGCAGGATCACGTCCTTGCCGCTCACCCACGTGCCGGGCTTGCCGGTCAGGATGAACTTCATGGCGGCCGGGACCTTGAACCACGCCGTTCCCGCCGCCATGCCGGCGGCCATATCGGTGGAGCCCACGCCCGTGGAAAACGCGCCCAGCGCACCGTAGGTGCAGGTGTGGCTGTCGGCGCCGATGATCACATCGCCCGGGCCGACCATGCCCCGCTCCGGCAGCAGCGCATGCTCCACGCCCATCTCGCCGATTTCGAAATAGTTCTCGATGCCCTTGTCGCAGGCAAAGGTCCGCATGGCCTTGCACTGCTCCGCCGCCTTGATGTCCTTGTTGGGCGCAAAGTGGTCGGGCACCAGCGCAATCTTGCCCTTGTCAAACACGTCGCGGCAGCCGATCTTCTCAAACTCCTTGATGGCCACCGGCGCGGTGATGTCATTTCCAAGCACCAGGTCGAGCCTGGCTTCAATCAATTGTCCGGCCTCCACGTGCGGCAGCCCGGCGGCACGCGCGAGGATCTTCTGCGTCATCGTCATCGGCATCATGCTTTTTTCTTCCCTTTCCCCTTCGGTTGCGATTCAAGATCGCGGATCAGCTTATACTCGATGGAGTCCACCAATGCAATCCAGCTGGCCTCGATGATATCGGTGGAAACCCCCACCGTGGACCAGACGTCCACCCCATCCGTGGACTCCATCAACACGCGGACCTTGGCGGCCGTGGCCTCGCTGCCATCCAGCACCCGCACTTTATAATCACTCAGGCGGACATCTGCAAGCCCCGGATAAAAACGATCCAGCGCCTTGCGCAGGCCGCGGTCGAGCGCGTTGACCGGCCCGTCGCCCTCCGCGGCGGTCATCTCGGTCTTGCCCCCGACGCTGATCTTGATGATGGCCGAGGACCCCTCGCCGGGCGAAGGCCGCTCGCCGATGATCTTGAACTGCTCCAGCGTGAAGGAGGGCTGATACTGGCCCAGCGTCTTGCGGATCAGCAGCTCAAAGCTGCCGTCCGCGCCCTCAAACTGGTAGCCGGCCTGCTCCATCTCCTTGAGGCGCGCCACCACCGTGGCGACGACCTCATCGCTCTTCTGCACCGAGGGGTCCACCCGGCGGATGCGGTCCAGCACCGTGCTGCGGCCCGCCACCTCGCTCATCAGGAAACGCCGGGTATTCCCCACGGATTCCGGGGGGATGTGCTCAAAGGACGCCGAGCTCTTGCGCACGCCGTCAATATGCATGCCCGCCTTGTGCGCAAACGCCCGGTGCCCGACAAACGGCATCTCATCGGGCACATTGATATTGGCGACCTCCGCCACCCGCCGCACCGCGGCGGTCAGGTTGCGCAGGGCCTCATCCGGAACGCAGCGGAAGCCCGCCTTGATCTGGAGGTTGGCCAGGATCGTGGACAGGTTGGCATTCCCGCAGCGCTCGCCAAAGCCGACCAGCGTGCCCTGCACATGGGTCGCCCCGGCCTGCACCGCGGCCAGCGAATTGGCCACCGCCAGCCCGCTGTCATTATGCGCATGGATGCCGACCGTGGCACGGCCCTTGAGCAGTGCAAGCACCTCGCCGGTCGCCCGGGCCACGTCATCCGGGAACACGCCGCCGTTGGTGTCGCACAGGCAGACCACGTCCGCGCCGGACTCGGCGGCGGCGAGGACGGTCTGCAGCGCATAGGACGGATTCGCGCGCCAGCCGTCAAAAAAATGCTCGGCATCATAAACCACCCGCCCGCACCGCGTCCTGCAGTACGCCACGGTGTCGCGGACCATGCGGAGGTTCTCCTCCAGCGTGGCCTTGAGCACATGGGTCACATGGAAATCCCAGCCCTTGCCGAAAATGGTCACCACCGCCGCGCCGGTGCCGAGCAGATGCGCCAGCTGCGCATCCTCCGCCGCAGGCACGCCCGGCCGGCAGGTGGCGCCAAACGCCACGACCCGGCCATGGGCCAGCGGCATCTTCTTCACCTGCGCGAAAAATTCAAGATCCTTGGGATTGGCGCCCGGGTTGCCGGCTTCGATCAGGGGGATGCCGAGCCCGTCCAGCGTCTCCACGATCGCGAGCTTGTCCCGCACGGAAAAGGAGATGCCTTCCGCCTGCGCGCCATCGCGCAAGGTGGTGTCCAGCAATTCAACTGTTTTCATCATCCGTCCCCCTTTTTATACCTTCTCATTCAGCAACACATTGATGGCGGCCAGATAGGCCCGGATGCTGGCCTCCACCACGTCCGTGGAAATGCCCCGGCCGTTATACAGCCGGTCATCCTGGCGGATTTTGACCACCGCCTCGCCCTGCGCATCCTCGCCGCCGGTCACCGCCGAAAGGGTGAACGATTCCAGCTGCGGATGCACGCCCACCAGCTGGTCGACCGCCTTGAAGGCGGCGTCAATGGGACCGTCACCCGTCGACACCTGCTCCAGCGTCCGGCCGTCGCGCACGATGCTCACGGTGGCCGAGGCGGTGATGGCATTGCCGGACTGGACCACAAAACGGTCCAGCTTCACCTGCTCCACCACCTGAGTCTCCACCCCGCGGGCCAGCGCCTCGATATCCGCATCGGTCACGGTCTTTTTCCGGTCCGCCAGCTCCTTGAACATGGCAAACAGGCCGGCGATCTTCTGCTCGTCAAACGATAAGCCCCACTCCTTGAGCCGGCCTTCAAACGCATGGCGACCGGAGTGCTTGCCCAGCACCATCTGGGTGCGGGCCAGCCCGATGGATTCCGGGGTCATGATCTCATAGGTGGAGGCATTGGCCATCATCCCGTGCTGGTGGATGCCCGACTCATGCGCAAAGGCGTTTTCGCCCACAATCGCCTTGTTGGGCTGGACCTTGACGCC
>CAIKKV010000648.1 GCA_903828035.1 uncultured bacterium | reverse complement strand
TTGGAGATCTCTCGACTTCGTCCCGAAGAGGGACTCCGCTCGAGATGACGGAAAATATACAAAAACCGAAATCCCGAATGCCCGCCGCACACAGTGCGGCGCTACACAATCCCATGTGCAAGCGTCTGGCATGCATAAGTCCGCAGTTGAATCCAGGTAATTCTGTCTATGGCTCTGATCACTTCGCTAACGGCCAGGAACGGCCGTCTCCATTTCAAAGCATCGGGTAATCCGCGTGATCCGCAGCTTCCCGAAAAAAGCAACCGGGCTTTTTGTGCAAGCCATCTCGCGCGCCACCCGAGCGTGCGCGGCCGACGCGGAGGTCGGCCCTCCAACGCGTCGCATCAGATGTTTTCCGTGGCTTCGCGTCTTCGTGTAAGGAGGTCTTTCCGCCACACACCAGGGAGGGCGAGGTTCCACCCGAGCCTGATGCGTCTTGATTGCGCTTTAAGGCCGGGGTGTAACCCGGCCCTCCCGAATCGACGTGCGCCTATTTTTTGCGGGCATCAGTAGCCTTTTTTCTTCTTCTTTTTCTGGCCGGTGCCGGGCTTGGCCGCCGCCTTGGCGGGAGTGGCCGCGGCGGAGGGAGCCGCCGCTGCCGCCGGATACTCGATATACCCCCAGCCCACCAGGCGATTCTGGGCATACGTCGTCTGGTCGCCTTCCGATCCCGACTCCAGGAAACGCTGAAACTCGGCGGCGGAGGCCTCCTTCCGCCCCATCTGCTCCAGGGCGAACCCCTTATAAAAGGCCAGGTTCGGATTCCCCGGCAGCATCCGCTCATAGGCGTCAAAATCGGAAAAGGCGGCGTCGAACTGTTTCAAGTTCAGGGCCGTCATGCCGCACACCTGCCGGGCCTGGGGCTCCTCCGGATAGGCGGCGCGGGCGCGGTTGGCAAACTCGCGGGCCTGCGGGAACTTCTTCTGGGCCAGCTGGATCTTCGCCATCGTCAGCAACCCGGCATAATCCTGCGGCTGCAGGGTCAGCGCCTTCTGGTACTGCTGCTCCGCCTCGGGAATCTTGTTTTCGCCCATGGCCTCGAGCCCGTTCTGCATGGCCACGATGGCGTCCTTCTGCGCCCGGACCGGGGCCGTCAAATCCATGTACCGCTCGCGGCCGGCTTTCTGCTCCCGAAAGCCGGCATACGTGGTGGCGGCCCGCAGCACCGCGCTGTCATAGCGCTCCGTGCTCATCGGATGGCTCGAAAACATGACTTCCAAGGCCGAGGGCTCGCTCGCGTGCAGGGCCACCAGCCGCTCCATCAGGTGCACCATGCCATCGGGATGATACCCGGCCTTCACCAGGTAGGCCTGGCCCGACTCATCCGCCTGCCGCTCGTCCATGCGGCTGTAGTTGGCCAGCAGCAGGCCCGACCCCAGCGTGCCCAGCCCCGCGGCCAGGGCCGTGTATTTCTTGTTCTTGTAGGACACGGCGCCCACCGCGGCCACCAGGGCCAGCTGGGTCACCATGGCCTTGCTCATCTGGCTGGCCATGTGCCGGTAGCTGACGTGCCCGATTTCATGGCCCAGCAGGGCGGCCAGCTCGGACTCGTCCTGCATGGAAAGGAGAATGCCCCGCGTGACGCCCACGCTGCCGGCCGGAAACGTATAGGCGTTCACATGGACGGCATTCAGGGCGCGGAACGAGTACGGCATCTGCGGCCGGTGCGACACGGAGGCCACCTGCCTGCCCACGTCCGACACATAGGCGTTCAGCGCCGCATTCTGCAAGGGGCCGTAATCGGCCGAAAACTGGTGCGGCGACTGGTCCCGGTCGGTTTCCAGCTCCTCCGACTCCGACACCAGCATGAGCTGGCTCTGGCCGGTGACCGGGTTCGTGGCGCACCCCGAAAGAACCGTGGCGGCCGCCGTTCCGCCGAGAATCAGGAAATCGCGCCGGGTCAGGATGGGCCGATCGCTCATGGCCTGTTGTCCCTATTTTGTATTATTGCGCCAGGCCAGCAGCGCGGCCAGCCCCTCGTGCAGCGTCGTCTTGGGCTCGTAGCCCAGCACGTGGCGGGCCTGGGCAATATCGGCCAGCGAGTGCTGGACGTCGCCCGCGCGCGGCAGCGCGAACTTCGGGGTCACCTGCCGGCCGTACAGCTGGCCCAGGACGGCCAGGAGGTCCAGCAGCGACACCGCCTTGCCCGTTCCCACATTGATCACCTGGCCGGCCTCCATCCGCACCGCCAGCATGGCTTTCAGGTTCGCCTGGACCACGTCCTTGACGTACACGAAGTCGCGCGTCTGCCTGCCGTCGCCGAACACGGTGGGCGTCCCGCCCGCGGCCAGCACGTCCGTGAACTTCGAGATCACGCCCGAATACATCGACTTCGGGTCCTGCCGCGGCCCGTACACGTTGAAATAGCGAAGCGCCACGGTCTGCATCCCGTACAGCAGGCCGAACGACCGCAGGTAGTACTCGCCCGTCACCTTCGTCAGCCCGTACGGCGACTCCGGCTCCGGCCGCATGATCTCCCGCTTGGGCAGCGCCGGGTTGTTCCCGTACGCGGCCGCCGTGCTGGCCATGACCACGCGCCGGACGCCCGCCTGCTTCGCCGCCATCAGCACGTTCAGCGTGCCCGTGGCGTTGATCTCGTGACATTCCCGCGGCTGCTCCACCGACAGGGGAACCGACACCATGGCCGCCTCGTGGAAGACGAACTCCACGCCCCGCATGGCCGATTCCAGCGCGGCCATATCGCGGACGTCGCCTTCGATCAGGGTGTGCAGCCCTTTCAAGTGGTCCAGGTTCTCGTGATGGCCCGTGGCCAGGTTGTCGAACACCTTGACCGTGTGCCCTTCGGCCGCCAGGGCCTCGACGATATGCGAGCCGATGAACCCGGCGCCGCCGGTGACCAGATACGTTGCCATTGTTATGCTCCTGTTTTTCCGGATCCGAGCCGCTCGCCCGCATATTTCCGCTGGCGGATCGGCTCCCACCACCACCGGTTGTCCAGGTACCACTGCACCGTCTTGCGCAGCCCCGTCTCAAACGTCTCCCGCGGCTGCCAGCCCAGCTGCGTCCGCAATTTGGAGGCATCGATCGCGTAGCGCTTGTCGTGCCCCGGCCGGTCGGCCACAAAGGTGATCAGCCCCCGGCGCGGCGCGGCGCCCGAGCGCAATTCGTCGAGCAGATCGCAGACGAGCTGAACCACCTGCAAGTTGGTCCGCTCATTGCCGCCACCCACGTTGTACGTCTGGCCGGGAATCCCCTTCTCCGCCACCAGCAGCAAGGCGCGGGCATGATCCTCCACGTGCAGCCAGTCGCGGATATTGTCCCCTTTCCCATACACCGGCAGGGTCTTCCCCTCCAGCGCGTTGAGGATGATCAGGGGAATCAGCTTTTCGGGGAAATGATACGGGCCGTAGTTGTTGGAGCAGTTCGTGATCAACGCGGGCAGGCCGAAGGTGTGATGCCACGCCATGACCAGGTGATCCGACGACGCCTTGCTCGCGGAATAGGGCGACCGCGGGTCGTAGGGCGTGCTCTCGGTGAAATAGCCCGTGGCTCCAAGGCTGCCGTAGACCTCGTCGGTTGAAATGTGGACGAACCGGAAGCCATCCCGCTCCGCGCCTTCCAGGTTGTCCCGGTACGCGCGCGCGGCTTCCAGCATCGTGTAGGTGCCCACGACGTTGGTCTCGATGAAGGCGGAAGGCTTGTCGATGGAGCGGTCCACGTGCGACTCGGCCGCCAGGTGCAGGACCACCTGCGGCTTGAACTCGGCGAAGACGCGCGAAACCGTCAGCACATCGGCCACGTCCGCCTGAATAAACAGGTAACGGGGATCCGCCGCGGCCTCCTTCACCGACTCCAGGTTCCCCGCATACGTCAGCTTGTCCATGTTGCAGACCCGGTGCGGCGTCTCGCGGATCAGCAGGCGAACCACGGCGGAGCCGATAAACCCGGCGCCGCCCGTAACCAGAATCCGTTTGCTTTCGCTCATGAGCCAGCTCCTTTCTCCAATTCCAGCGTCAGGGCGGTCAGGAAATCGCGATTATCCGCGCCCAGGTAGCGAAGGGTTCCCCCCATCCGGCTGAACGTTTTGTTGTACCGCTGATAATAGGCGGGCGACTCCATGGGCGGCTCGCCCTGGCTCCAGTCCCAGCTCGACTCCGCCAGGTCCACCACCATCAGGTAAAACTTGTCGAGGCTCCGCCCCTGCTGCAGCGCCGCGTTGCGCGCCATGGAGAGCGATTTCTCGAAGATCATCGGCGACATGACCGCCGAGCCGATGGAGAGATAGACCCCGCCTTCCAGCTGCGAGACGCTGTGCGCGAAGCGCAGGAAATCGCGCTCCCCGGCCCGCCCGACGGCGGCGCCGGAATTGAGGGGATGGGTGTAAATGATGTCGTGCCCGATCATGGGATGGCCGGTGAATGGGATGCCGAGGCGGTAGGCGGCGGCCTGGATGCTGTACTTCTTGAACGGATGCGGCACGGCCATCCAGCCCTGCGGGATGCCGAAGCGGCCGATGGCGGACAGCATATCCGCCGCCCCGGCGGCCTTGAGCGCCGCGGCATGGCCGTCGGCGGCATGGGCGATGTCGGCCAGCAGCGGCGCCTGGCGGGGCACGTCATGCCCCCCCCGCGCAATCAGGCGGCCGACCGATTCGCCATAGCCCAGCCCGTCGCGCGCGCCGAGGAGCAGCGCCAAATTGATATGAAAGCCGGTCTCCTGCCAGATTCCGAACGAGCCTTCCTTGACATTGGCCTTCACGTCCTCGCTGGTCTCGCCCTGATAGGCGTATTCCCAGTCGTGGATGATGCCCGCCCCATTCGTGGCGAGGTGGGTCAGCCAGCCTTTTTCCATCAGGTGGATGAACACGGGGCCGAGCCCGTTCTTGACGCTGTGCGCGCCGAAGGCGGCAACCACCGGGCGCCCCGCCTTCCGCGACAGGCGGATCCGGTCCGCGGCTTCGCGCACGGCCTGGCGGAACGGCTCGTCGGCGCGGCCCGGCGGGTCGCCGGGCTTCACCTGGTCGCGCTCGATGTTCGCGCGGTTGGGCCGCTCCCGCAGGCTGCGCTGGCGCAGCCGGAAACGATCGAATTCAGGTACAGGGGCGGTCATTCCGGACTCTCCTTGAGCAGGCTCTTCTTCAATTGCGTGTAGCGCGCCGTGTAGCGCGCGCCCATCTGGGACTCGCGGTGATCGAACCCGAAGGCGCGCCGCTTGACGCCCAGAACCGGCGGCGCCTGGATGCGCTTGGCCACGCCCATGCCCTGGTACTGGTTCCACCAGCGCTCCAGGTCGGCGATGAACGCCCGCGCGTCGGCAAACCGGGCGCCCACGCGGCCATCGTAGCCCAGGTTCTCCTCCAGCGTTCCGGCGGCGTACCACTCCAGGATATCCTCCGGCGTGGTGCGATTCCACGCCTCCACCCAACTCCGGAACAGGCAGTCGTGGTAGGGATACTGGATCGGATCGCCCTTCCCCTCGTCCACATTCTGCGCCGGGCTCAGCTCGGCCGACGGCATCACCGTGAAGATACCCTCGGGAATGACGGGGCGGCCATAGACAACATTGTTGAGGTGGCGGCCCAGGGCATACACCTCCCCCTTCCAGAGATCGGCGATGTTGGCCAGGTAGCCGCCCAGGTCGCCATACAGGGTCGAGTAGCCCACCGTGAGCTCGGATTTGTTCGCGTTGCAGGTGAACACGCCGCCGGCCGAGGCCGCCACGGCTGCGAGGATGCGGGCCGAGCGGTCGCGCGCCTGCACATTCTCCATGACAAACTCGGTGAGCCGCAGCGTCTCGGCGAGCGACCCGTCGGCGCTGACCAGCCGGAAGCCGTCCATCTGCCCGCGGACCGCTTCGACGGAAGGCTGGATGGGAATCTCGCCATAGGGGCTGCCCAGGGCCCCGGCCAGTCCGGAGGCAAGACCGCGCGTCAGCTTCGACGTGAACGGGCCCGGCATATTGACCAGGATCACATCCTTGGCCGGAAGCAGGTGACGGTAGATCGCGGCGACAACGGCCGAATCGATTCCGCCCGAGACGCCCACCACCACGCGCGAAATCCCGAGCTGATTCATGAAGCGGCGCGTTCCGGTGGAGACGGCACTGAAGAGGTCGGCGATCGAGTCCTCTTTCAGCTCGAGCGCCCTCCCGAAGGACGCGGCCGGATCGGCGGGCAGCTCAACCTTCAGCAAGCCTTCCTCGAAGGAAGGCAGGCCGTCCTCAATCCGCCCCCCGGGGCCATAGACGGCGGAGGCGCCGTCGAAGTTGAAAACCGTCTTGCCGTTGTTCTGGATGCCAACCGCATTCACATAAGCGATCGGCCGGCCGAACTCGGCGGCGCGGGAGGAGAAGAGTCGGTTGCGCTTGTGGTTCTTGTTAAAGGTATAGGGCGAGCAGCTGATATTGACGAACAGATCGACATCGCCGAGGGCCGCCAGCACGCGGGCGGGCGAAAAGCCGTAATCGTCATCCCAGGCGTCTTCGCACAGCATGCAGCCCAGCCGGCCGGCGCGCGTGGGGACGGACGTCACAAGATCGGCCGGATTCCGCCCGCGCTCCAGAGCCACCTTGCGCAGGTCATAGAAGTGGCGGCTGTCATCGAACTCCCGGTAATTCGGCATGAGCGTCTTCATGACGAACGGATAGCCGAGCCCGTTGTCGGGCGTCAGAAGGCGGCCGTTTTCGGCAATGAAGAGCCCGTTGTATTTGCGGACGCGGCCGTCCTCATTCTTGCGGGACCAATCGACGGCGATGTTGCCGAAGATCACGGTCAGCCCGGCCGAGGCGGCGGTAATGGCCGCGCCGCAGGATTCGCATTCGCGGAGGACAGCGGGACGCTCCCACTCATCGCCCAGCAGGTAGCCGGGGATGGCCATTTCGGGAAAGAGGACCAGGTGAGCGCCGGCCGCCCGCGCCTCGGCGATAAACGCCAGCATGCGGGCAGAGTTCTCGGCCGGCCGGCCGGGCTTGATCTCAAGCTGGGCCAGGGCCAGTCGGAGCGGATTGGGGTGGCGCTCTTCCATTTGTGCCTATTATGCCCGCTCCCCCGCAAAAGGCAAGACGGCTGACACTTAAGCGCCAGAAAACACTCGCCATCCAAGATGGAAACAGGCATGATGAAACTGTCATGAGCGGTCAGACACCCTATATCATCATCACGACGACGGTGGACAGCCAGGAGGCCGTCCAGGCCATTACGGACGCCTTGTTGCTGCCGCACCTCGCCGCCTGCGTGCAGACAACGCCCATCCAGAGCACGTTCTGGTGGCAGGGACAGCTCGAGCGGGCGAGCGAGTTCCGTCTTCAGGCCAAGGCGCCCGAATCGAACGGCGAGGCGATCATGGCCGCCATTGAAGCCGTGCATCCCTACGAAGTGCCCGAGATCATCATCACCCCCATCCTGGCCGGCCACCCCGCCTACCTGGAATGGATCGATGACGAAACGAACCCCCCGGCCAACGAGAAGCCCCGCCCGGCATGACGCAGCCGACTCACAAACCCGTCCGCAAATGCCACGGGTGCCTGCTGAACCTCGGAGATCATTGCTGGGGCTACGCCCACCCCCGCACCCAGTGGCGGCGAAAATCCGGCTGCCACGGCTGTGCCGATGAAGCCATTCACCAGCTCTACCGCCTGTGGAAAAAACAGGCCGTGGTGAAATCACGCCGGGAAATCCGCCGCGAATACATCCATCACTTGCCGCCCCAGCCTGTCTACCACCTTGAGAAAAACGAAGCCGCCCGGCTCAACGCCTTGCGCGAAGCCCTGAGCTGATGAGTTTTTCCGATTTTCTTTACGCGTCCGCTTCGGTATAGTGCACGCATGTCCAAGCAACTCCATTTGACGGCTGAAGACAATCCCGAGAAGGCCCTGCTGGTCCAGGTGATCCACGGGCGCCAGACCCGCGAAGAGGCGCTCGACTCCATCGAGGAACTGGAGCGCCTGGCCGACACCGCCGGCCTCGTCGCCGTGGGAACCATCACCCAGCGCCGCCCCCGGCCCACGCCCCAGTATTTCATCGGCCCCGGAAAACTTCCGGAAGTGCAGATTGCCTGCCGGGAAACCGGCGCCAAGCTGGTGATCTTCGACAACGACCTCTCGGCCATCCAGGTCAACAACCTCGACCTGTCGCTCGGCATCAAGGTCATCGACCGCACCGAGCTGATCCTCCAGATCTTTGCCCGCCGCGCCCGATCCTCGGAATCCCAGATCCAGGTGGAGCTGGCCCAGCTGCGCTACCTTCTCTCCCGCATCCCCGTCTCCTCCAAGCAGGAGCGCTTCGGCGGGGGCACCGGCATGCGCGGCCCTGGCGAAAGCCCGCTCGAACAGCGCAACGCCCCCATGCGCCGCCGCATCCGCGAACTGGACGACAAGCTGAAGGCCATCCAGAAGCGGCGCCGCCTGACCCGCGCCCATCGCGCCTTCCCGCTCGTCAGCCTCGTGGGCTACACGAACGCCGGCAAATCGACCCTGCTCAACGCCCTGTCCCGGTCCGACGCCTATGTCGACGACCGCCTGTTCGCCACGCTCGACACCAAAACCCGGCAGATCCACCTGCCCGATGAACGGAACGTGCTGCTGACCGACACCGTCGGCTTCATCCGGTCCCTGCCCCACGGCCTGGTCGCCTCCTTCCGGTCGACCCTCGAGGAATTGGCCGAAGCCGACCTCCTCCTCCACGTCGCGGACGCCAGCCACCCCTTTGTCCGCGAGCACATGAAGGTTGTCTCGGAAACGCTGGCTGAAATCGGGGCCGACAACGTCCCGGTTCTCCTGGTCCTGAACAAGATCGATTTACCTGAAAGCCAAGTCACCCTGGAAGCCCTCAAAGGCGATTTTCCCGAAGCCCTCCCCATCTCAGCCGTTTCCGGAACAGGCCTTGATTCCCTCAAAGAAACAATCGCCCGGCTTCTTCCCGCCCGACTCCGCACGTGAGTCGGAAAAAAACGGTCAAAGGACAAAGTAAGTGCGCCTTTGGCAGAGTAAGTTAGCCCAGGGGCGCAGTAAGCTTGTCCGAAATGGGGTCCTTCTTGTCTGATTCTACGGATTAGCGGGTCAAGGGG
>CAIKKV010000647.1 GCA_903828035.1 uncultured bacterium | reverse complement strand
CGCCACGGGAACCGTCACGCTGACCTCGGAAAGCTGGAGCCGCGACAACGCCGAGCCCGCGCTCGTAATCACCAATCTACCCGTCGCCTCGCCGGCGGCCCTGAAGGCGCTGCTCGCCGCCCGGAAGCGGGAGACGCCGGTCATGGTTGTGCATGCGCCCGAGACGCTGACCTATGGTGTGCTGGCGGATTACGCCGCCGCACTGCTGCCCACGCACCCCACGATCTGGGTGTTCCTGAAGGATTAGCAGCCGCGAAGCTGAATGCCCCAGGAAATGCCGGCGTTGGTCAGCTGCGCCACGACAACCTCGTTGGGCCCCTTTTTCCACTTCACGGGAAACTGGAACTCATCCGCCGTGGCGGGCCCGCCCTTTTTCTGGACCATTCCCACCGCCTGGCCGTTCAGCCACACGCGGAAGGGCCCGTCCGCCCCCATATTCAGGCTGCCCGGCCCGGCCGCCAGCCGTTTCATCGTGCCGCGGATATACACCAGGCCGTCCTTGCCGCCATGGGCGGGGCGAATATCGATCAAGTTGGCGTTGGCCAAATAGGGAGCCCTCTTCCAGGCGATCGTCCGCCCCGGCCGTTCGGCCTTGCGGACGTCCTTGATCGCCGGCTGCAGGGGCGACACGTCGGCCTCCGACAGCCAGCCGCCCGCCTCCGGATACCGCCGCGCCAGGACCGCCATCTTGCGCCGCATGGCGGCCTTGAACCCGGGCTTCCGCACCTCCGCCTCATAGCCCACTTCCAGCATTTCCCGCAGCACGCGGGCGCCGGTTCCCTTCGGATAGGCGTCGGCGATTTTCCGGGCGAGGATGTAGGTGTCGAGCATGCCGTCCAGGTTCTTCGCCACCGCGGCGCAGAGCGCCCGACAGCTTCCCGGCGTCACCAGGTTCTCCTTGACCTTGTCCCAGTCGACAAACGCCCGGTAGGCGCTGGCATAGCCAACCAGGGCCTTCATCACCGTCGAGAACTGGCCGACCAGCTCCTTGTCGGCGTTGGCCGGGAAGCAGCCGTTCTTGACGTCAAACCGCTTCTGGTCCCAGTTGTCCGTGCGCCAGGCGTCGCGGTCCGCCCGCTTGCGGAAGTCGGGCACGTCAAACGTCCGCCCGCCCTCGCAGGAGGAGCGGAACGCCAGGATGCCGGGAATCGTCACGTCGCTGGCGCCGTAAATATCGAACGGCCCCGCCTCGCCGGAGAGGATCTGCCGGGCAAAATAATAGAGCACCCAGAAGTCGCCGCCGCCGTGCCCCGATTTCGCCGCCAGCTCGCCAAGCGCATCCAGGTTCGGCCGGACCTCCATCTTGGGCGAGCCGCCGGTGCCGCCCAGCCGCAGCTGCAACCCCCTGCCGTCGTTGATTTCGGCGGCGCCCAGCGTTCCCCACAGCCGCTGCTGATGCGAGTCGTTGGTGGTGGCGCCCATCAGGTTGCGGACAAGCCCGCCGTTGGACATGCGGATCATCGACGGCGCCGCCCCGCCCATGCCCTCTTCGCTCTTCATCAGGTAGCCGGCCAGGCCCGGTTTGCACGGCAGCGCCTGCACCGCCACGGGCCGGGTGCCCGTGATCACCATGACCGGCCCGAGGGAGTGGGTGCAGTAATAGTGGTAATTCAGCCAGCTGCGCCAGTTGTGGACGTTCCAGCCGGGCTGCACGGGAACCCCGTCGATATAGGTGTAGGCCAGCGTGCGGCATTCGTGCACATACTCGTATTCGCCGTACATCAGCTCGCCAAACAGGCCCTCGCGCCACTTGCGGGCCAGGTACATGTTGGCCGGGGTGAAGGGATAATTCTCCGCCAGGTTGTAGACCTTGCCCGACTTCTCCACCGCCTCGACGAGACGCACGCCCTCGGCCATCGTGTGAAAAGCCGTCACCTCCGACAGCACATGCGTGCCGGCCTGCAGGCAGCGGATCGCGTCGTCGGCATGCGCGGGGCAGAAGGTCGCCAGCAGCACGGCGTCGATATCCTGTTTCAAAAACTCGTCCGCATCGGCCGTCACAAAGGCGTCCGGCTGGTGGACCTTGAAGTTTTTCCGCATGTGCTCGTTGAAGTCGCAGCCCGCCACCACATCGATGTTCAACGCGTTGCAGGTCTTGAAAAAGCTCATCCCGCGCCCCAGCCCCCAGATGCCGAGCCGGATCCGCTTGTTCGTTTTGAAAATTCCCTTTTCAGCCTTCGCCATGACACGCCTCCTTTTAGGACCAGAAAGAACCACGCCTTATCAGGCGCGGCTACGTAGCCGCCGGTGATAACCGGTGGCATGTCCCTATCTAGACTATTACGAAAACCTTTGTAAGAATTGCGTACGCTAGCATGCAGAAACGGCAGGTGCCATCAAAATCGTTGGACAATCGGCGGGCGGATTCGCATACTTTCCCTTTTACAAACGGAGCGCCTCCATGTCTACCGAACCTGTCCTCCACAAGCCGGCCCACGGCCGCCTGATCGACTCGCTGCTGGCCGAATCCCGCGCCCACGGCGGCCTGGCCCCCGTGGACCTGGACCGTTTCTGGGCCGACCAGGCCCGGGCCATCGCCGCCCCCTTTTGCCGCGACATTCCCCAGTGCCCGCTCGGCATGATGATGAGCGGCGAATGCGTGTACGACGAGCTGGGCATCCCCGAGGATTTCTGGCGCTACAATCACGACGAGGCCTGGCGCCTCTCCCTGAACAAGGCCTACAACGACAAGTCCGAGCAGATCGTCGGCCGCCGCCTGCTGAACGAAAAGCCCGGCCCCCCTCCTGAAAACCAGTGGCCCGCCTTCAAGCCCCTTCACGAGGTGTTCGAAGCCAAAAACATCTGGCACTCGGGCTCCTGGTGGCTGGAGCAGTCCGCCCGCACGCCCGACGAGCTGAAAGCGCTTCTCGATCGCGTCGAGGCCCGCCTCCCGGCCATGCGCGACTTCCTCCTGCCGCCCGAGTGGCACGCCGCCAAGCCGCGCCTCCAGGCGCTCGGAGTCCCGTCGCCCCTCTACCGCGGCCAGCGCGGGCCGGTCACCTTCGCCACGTCGATCTTCGGCCTCGAAAACCTGATGTTCCTGCTCATCGACGAGCCCGACCTGGCGGAGCGCTTCCGCAACGCCATCCGCGATTCCATGCTGGCCATCGCCCGGGTGCTGGACGAGGAAGCCGGCTTCACGCCCGAAACGGCGCCGCACGGCTTCTCCTTCTTCGACGACAACTGCTACCTGCTCACGCCCGACATGTATGAGTTTTTCGGCTACCCTGTGCTGGAAGCCCTGTTCAGGCGCTACAGCCCAACCCCCGGCGACCGCCGCTACCAGCATTCCGACTCGGCCATGGGCCACCTGCTGCCCCTGTTCAGCCGGCTGAACATGACCGGAGTCAACTTCGGCCCCACCGTTCCGGCCGCCGATATCCGGCGCCACCTCCCCGGCGCGATCATAGAGGGACAAATGGCGCCCTTCACCCTGAGCCGCAATAACGAGCCCCAGATCGTGGCCGAGTTCCTGCGCGATTTCGACATGACCCGCGATTCGCGCGGCCTGCGGTTCACCACGGCAGGCTCCATCAACAATGGCTCGCGGCTCACCTCGATGCGCCTGATCATGGCCGCCATCCAGCGCTACGGGCGGTATGAGAAATAGCGAACAGCAAATAGCGGACGTCCTTGCTCTGCGTGAACCGCGCCAGCGGCGATACGTGGGAGCACGTGGTTGGCTCCACTCTTTCAGGCTTTATCTGTTCGATCCAGAAACCGCGAATGGCCGCTAATGAACGCGAATCCTTGCGCATAAGTTTGCTGACACTCGTTTTGGGCGCTTCCGGGTATCTGGGGGATTATTCATTGAATGAAATACCTGCCAGGTTTATTTTTCTTCGACCTCACAGCGCCTTTGCCGTCATCCCGAGCGTAGTCGAGGGATCTCGGATTGCGCATCGAAGAATGAGATCCCTCGACTT
>CAIKKV010000646.1 GCA_903828035.1 uncultured bacterium | reverse complement strand
CGGACGACCCCAAGGAGGCGCGCGTTCTGCTGGCTAGGCAGGGGGTGCTTCCAGAACACATCGCCGATGTGGAAGCGGGCGGGACGGCCGGCTCGCGACCCTTCAATCTGGAAGAACGGGCCATTTTATACCGGGAGCTGTCGACGCTTCTTAAAGCAGGCATCCCTCTTCTTCCGGCCATGCAATCCCTTGCCTCCATGCCGGAGTTCCTCCGCTCCCGGCTGAGGCTGGCGGCCGCGCGTGAACGCATCCGCGAGGGGGCGGGCCTGGGCGAATCGCTTGACCATGCGGGGCTGGGCCTGGATCCCTTTGAGCGGGCGGCCATCGATGCCGGCATGCGGGCCGGCGTCATGGAGGAGAGCCTGGATCGACTGGCCCAGTATCTCCAGGAGCAGCAGGAGCTTCGCGCCAAGATCGGCGCCGCGCTGACCTATCCTGCCGTGATTCTCGTCTTTTCGCTCATCGTGGCGGTGGTCATGCTGGGTTTCGTCCTGCCCAGTTCGCTGGCCATGATCCGGCGCAGCGGCGTCGCAACCGAATTGCCGGCCATCACGCGTTTCATGTTGTCTCTTCGCAGCACGGGGTTATGGCTGGCGCCGCTTGTGGCCGGCATCGGGGCGCTTCTGGGGTGGGGGATGCGGCGGAAAATACGGGCGGATGCCGCCTTCAGGGTGACGCTTGACCGGCTGGCGTTCCGTGTGCCGTTGATCGGCCGCGGCTACCTGCTGCTGGTTAACCTCCGGTTTGCCCGCACCTTTGCCATGGTCTTTCGCGGGGGCGTGGCGGCGGAGGAGGGGCTGGCCATGGCGGGCCGCGCCTGCGGGTCGGCCTGGGTGGAGCTGCGAAGCCGCGAGGAGGGCGAAGCGGTGAAGCACGGCAGCAGCCTGGCCGATGCCGTTCGCCGGATCCCGCCGCTGGAGCCGTTCCTACCCTCGTGGATACAGACGGGCGAGACGTCCGGCTCGCTGGCCGAGATGCTCGATCACGCCGCGAACCGGATCCAGCAGCAGTGGAACCGGCACACCACGCGCCTGCTGGGACTGCTTGAGCCGGCGCTAATTCTTATGGTGGGCGGCCTTGTCTTCCTGGTCGTTTTAGCTATCATTCTTCCGCTGATCCGCATGAATAGCGGGATTTTGGAGTAATTATGTCAATTTGGAAAACAGTCGCCACGCTGGAACATCTCAAGGAGATATCCAGGAATACCATGATGGAGCATCTTGGGATTGAATATCTGGAAGTCGGTGAGGATTTCCTCAAGGCCCGGATGCCGGTTGACCGGCGAACCCATCAGCCGTACGGAATTCTTCATGGCGGCGCCTCCGTGGTCCTGGCCGAAACGCTGGGCAGTCTCGGCGCCTATTTGTGCGTGGATCCCGAACGTAAAAGAGCTGTCGGGCTCGAAATCAACGCCAATCATTTGAGGCCGGTATCGGAGGGCTGGGTGACGGGAGTCGCGAAGCCGATCCACCTCGGGCGGACCACGCAGCTCTGGGAGATCCGGATTTTCAACGATCAGCAGAAGCTGGTCTGCATTTCACGGCACACGGTTGCCGTGATTGACAAATGACGGCGGTTCCGTGTTTGCAGTCTTGCTCACGGAAGAGATTCTGAAATGGCTTTCCGTTTATTGAACCGAACGTAGCTCGTGTATCCGGCTTGTTTGGCCAGGGCGACGGCCCGCTCAAAGTCGCATCCGACTTCGTTCGGCGCATGGGCATCCGAGCCGAACAGGATCGGGATGCTGCGCTCCCGCATCAATGACAGGATGGACAAGGACGGGTAAATTTCCCTCACGGGCTTGCGCAGGCCGCCCGTATTCAGCTCCATGGCCATGCCGGCGGCGGCG
>CAIKKV010000645.1 GCA_903828035.1 uncultured bacterium | reverse complement strand
CGGGAGCGGCCGCGCTCACGCCCAGGCGCTGTTCCAAAGCCTTCACGAGCTGCGACAGCTCGAGAACGGTCATCTTCTCAACGGCTTCACAGATCTCCAACATCTTGCCTTCCAACTTGATCTCGTCTGACATGGTCCGATCTCCTTGTTAATAATTCTTACGCAGCCGCGCTTTTCTTCTGCTCGACCGCCTTCAATACATACAACAAACTGCACACCTTCGAACTGAACACCCCGACCAGGCGCGTCATCGGCGCGGCGATGGTGCCCACGACCTGACTCAGCAGCACTTCGCGGGGCGGAATGGACGCCAGGGCCTCGATGTCCGCCATGGACAGGAAGCTGGCCCCCATCATACCCGCCTTCATCGCCGGCTTGTTCTGGGTATCCGCCCGGAACTTCTTCAGAACCTTCGCCGCGTCCACCACGTTCTTCCCCACCACCATGGCGGAGGCTTTCGCGAGGTGCGGCTCAAGGCTCTTCCAGCCCTTCTCACGCGCCACGAGCAGGAGCAGGCTGTTTTTCACAACCTGGATCCGGGATCCCGCGGCCCGCAGCGAGGCGCGAAGCGAGGAGAACTGCTCAACGGTCATCCCGCGATAATCCGCCAGCAGCAGAAACTCCGACGCGTCCACCTTCTGCTTGATTTCCTTGAGGATTGCTTCTTTTTCCGGTCTCATGGACTCGGTTTCCTTTACGGTTAATCGCGCACGTTCACGCGCAGCCCGACGCCCATGGTGGAGGACAGCGTGCACCGCCGGACAAAGATTCCCTTGGCCGAGGCAGGCCGGGACCCCTTGACGGCGGCAATCACCGCATCCACATTCTCCACCAGCGCCTTCGTCTCGAAGCTGAGCTTGCCGAACGGCACGCCCACATTCCCGTGACGATCCATGCGGAACTCCACGCGGCCGGCCTTGAACTGCTTCACCGCCGCCGCCGTGTCATCCGTCACGGTTCCCGTCTTCGGGTTGGGCATCAGCCCGCGCGGACCGAGCATTTTGCCCAGCGTCCGAACCACTTTCATGGCGTCCTGCGTCGCAATCGCGACGTCGAACTCGGTCCAACCACCCTTTACCTTTTCGACCAGGTCGTCCATGCCGACATTGTCCGCTCCCGCGCTCCGGGCTGCATCTGCCGCGGAACCCGAGGCGAACACGGCCACGCGCACGGTTTTGCCCGACCCGTTGGGGAGGCTGACCGTGCCGCGCACCGTCTGATCGGTTTTCTTGGGATCCACTCCCAGCCGAAAATGAATTTCCGCCGTTTCGTCGAACTTGGCGTACTTGTTTGCCTTCAGAAAGTCCACCGCCTCGGCCGGTTCGTAGAGGCGCTCTTCGACTTTCTCGTCAATCAACCGGTATTTTTTTCCGTGTTTGGCCATAATTACCCCACCACCTCGATCCCCATGCTCCGCGCCGTTCCCTCGATCACGCGCATGGCCTGGTCCTCGTCGAAGGCGTTCATGTCTTTCACCTTGGCGCGCGCAATCTCGCGCACCTGGGCCTTGGTCACCTTGCCGACCTTGTCCCGGTTCGGGACAGCCGACCCCTTGGCCAGTCCCGCCGCCTTCTTCAGCAGCGAGGAGGCCGGAGGGCTCTTCGTGATGAAGGTGAACGACCGGTCCTGATAGATGGTGATGATCACCGGAATAACGAGCCCCGCCAGCGCCTGCGTCTCCGCATTGAAGCGCTTGCAGAACTCCATGATGTTCACCCCGTGCTGGCCCAGCGCCGGTCCCACGGGGGGAGCCGGATTCGCCGCGCCTGCCGAGATCTGCAGCTTGACTTTTCCTGTAACTTTCT
>CAIKKV010000644.1 GCA_903828035.1 uncultured bacterium | reverse complement strand
GCCGCCCTGCTGGCCAAGAAGTGGGTCGCCGAAGGGCGGCTCGGCCATCTGCTGTTCATCAACATGAGCATGTGGATCAAGAACCCGACGGAAAGCTCGCCGTGGTTCCAGATCAAGGCGCTGCATCCGCATACGGTGGATGTGATGCGGTATTTCTGCGGCGATATCGAGGCCGTCCAGTGCTTTGCATGCAAGGCCCCCGGCCGTTCGATCTGGTCGACCGCCCAGTTCAACATGCGCTTCGCGAATGGCGTGGTGGGCTCGCTGACGGGCAGCTACGACATCGAGCGGGGCCATCCGATGGAGCGCTGCGAGGTGGCCGGAACGGGCGGGCGTTTTGTGCTGGAGGACATGTGGCGCGAGGTGACGCTCTATCCGGCGGGCAGTCCGGAGAAGACGGTCTATACGAATCCGGTTTTTGGCGGCATGCGGGATTTCGAGGATACGTTCCGGAACCGGATCCACACGTTCCTGGAGCAGGTGAGCGCCGGCGTTGCGCCCGGGGATATCGACGGCTCCGGGGCGGACGGCCTGGCCGCGCAGAAGGTTCTACAGGCTGCCATCGAGTCCATCCAGAACGAAACAGTTGTGAAGGTCCGTTAAGCGTGTCCTTCGCGCGAAGCACGGAGGGCGGAGCGCCGCGACGCCTCATGCGAATGGGTTGCGAGAAGAAGGGCTCGCAGCGCTCGCCCCTCCGTAAATAATACAAGCAAGCCGCTTTCTGGCATTCAGGTCTCCGAATTATCTAATTGCCTGTCTTGAAACGGTGTGATAAACATTACTTCTCTTTGATGCGGGAGTAATTCAGTGGTAGAATGTCAGCTTCCCAAGCTGAACGTCGCCGGTTCGATCCCGGTCTCCCGCTCCATCAAATCATGCACGCCTGGATCATCCTGCGGGGATTTCCATGGATACGCTTCTGCTTGCGATTGACGACCAGGCGATTCCCTTCCGTAAAAACGTCTACCTGCAGCTTTCCAAGCCCTCGGTGAGGCCGGAGCCCGTGCTGACGCCCAGTGCTTTCGGCAGCGGCAAACCCGACGACATGGCGACCCATTTCTACGGCACCGTGCTCCACGATAACGGCTTGTTCCGCATGTGGTATTACGCGTGCCACTGCGGCATAAATCCCGACTGGCCGCCTGACATGATGCGGCAACTGGTCAAGCCGGCGCCCTGGTCAACCGGGGAAACCCCGCTTTTCCAGGGGCCGCTCTGCTACGCCGAAAGTTCCGATGGGATTCAGTGGACGAAGCCGGATCTGGGGCAGGTCCTGTTCAAGGGCAGCCGCGCCAATAACGCGCTGGCCCTTCCGCATGCCGTCGTCAGCGGCGCGCTGGTGATCCGCGACGACGCCGAGCCCGATCCGGCCAGGCGCTATAAAATGATCTACCAGTTTTTCCCCGAGCAGTCCGATCCGCCTGTCGCGGCGAATGGCCGTTTACCAACGGTGGCGCAGGCGGTTTCGCCCGATGGCCTTCACTGGACCGTGATCGGCATTCCGTTTCGCAACCAGTTTGTGGAGCCCTCGTCATTCTTCCGCTTTCAGGACCGGTACCTGATTCATTACCAGGTGATGGACTCCGGGTTCGGGTACGGCGCCGCGGGCGGGACCCGCTGCGGGCGGACGGGGGTGGCCCGGTGCACGGCTGACTTTGAGCGCTGGCCGGATCTGCTGGCGGAGGGGTTTGCTCTGGCAGAGCCCGAGCAGGTGGAGCGGCGAGGCATGAGCGGCGCCTACGACCAGGTGCATCTGGGCGTGGGCGCCGCCAGCTTCGGCAATGTCTGCGTGGGGCTGTACGGGATCTGGCATAACGCCGATTTCAACACCGGATTCAGCGAGATCTCGTGCGATTTCGGGCTGCTGGTCTCCAATGACGGCGTTCATTTCAGGGAACCCGTCAAAGGCGCGCGGTTTTTGCGCCGGGACGAGACGCCGGTTACACCGGTTCCCGGCCATGAGTTCAACACGATTCTATGCCAGGCGAACGGCATCCTGAATGTGGGTGATGAAACGCGCATCTATCATGGCCGCTGGCGGAATGCGGGCAATTCCGGCTCGCTTCGGCATTATTCGGCCGAAGTGGGACTGGCCACGCTTCCGCGGGATCGCTGGGCGGCCTTTGTGTTGAATCCGGGCGAAGCGGACGGCGTCGTTTGCACGGCGCCCTTCCTGATGCCGGCGGGCGATGGAGCCGTGCTCCTCAATGCGCACGGAACGGCAGGGCTGACCGTGTCGCTCCTGGATGAGCGGTTTGTTCCGATCCCCGGTTTCGACCAGGGCCGGGTTGTCGGGCCGGACGGGCTGGATTGTCCGGTGCGCTGGACCGGGCGGGATCTTCGTGAACGGGTGGGGCGGAGTTGTCGCATCCAGATTCGACTGTCCGCGGCGGGTGGTGTTTCTCCCGCCCTTTTTGCCGTGTCCATCCGCCAGGCCGGCCCGCCTTCACGAGCTTGCCATTTGTAGGGCGATGGGTTACAAATCCATTTTAAGTAACAGATCGTGAAAGGGACAGCCATGAAGAAACTCAAAGTCGCGATGATCGGGGGCGGAGGATCGGGCAGCTTTTTCGGGAAAGTCCATATGCGCGCGGTGAGCCTGGACGGCTCGCGCGAGGTGACGGCAGGGGTACTGCGCCACGAACCCGCCGCCG
>CAIKKV010000643.1 GCA_903828035.1 uncultured bacterium | reverse complement strand
CAGATTCCGGCCGGAACGCCGAACCCCCGCTGGTAACCCCGCCGCCCACAGGCGCATGGCGGATCAGCCCGAAAGCACCCGCCCTTTTGCGCCCGAAATGGAACAACCCGCATCACGCCGCCGCCACCGCGTCAGGGCCGAGGGATGCGCGAAGCCCAGGGCTTCGGCGATCGCCTTCTGGCTGTAGCCCACCCCCGCCAGACGGGCATACGCCTCCCGGCGGCAGCCCTCCGCGTAGCGCATCGGGGTCAGGCCGGCGTAGGCGCGGAAAAGCCGCAAAAAGTGGAACTTCCCATATCCCGCCAGCCGGGCCAGGCTTTCCAGCCGGCAGCCCTTCCCATCCGCTTCCCGGATGTAGCGCTGGATCATCGCCATCACGTCCTCCCGGAAATGGCTCGTCTCGCTCTCCGCGGCCGGCGGCTTGTCGCCCCACTCCACCAGCGCCGCCGCCACCAGGGCCACCCCCGCCAGGATGCGCGCCCGCACCGCATCCGCGGCGGTGCCCGGCGGCAACGAATCCGCAAATAGGGCGCGATCCGAGGCCAGCCCCAGCTCCGCGAGACTGAACCAGCGCCGCCACAGCTCGACCGCCCGGCGCTTCCCCCGCCCCACGCGCCAGAACATGGCCAGCACCCGGTCCGGCATGAAGGTCAGCCAGAGGTGGTCCGCTTCCGGATGGGGCGGCCGGTAGTTCTGGTCGTGCGGCTCCATCGCGTTGAACAGGAAGACCGTTCCGGGCCGGGCCGGGTAAACCTTTCCGCGCAGGCTCTGGTGCCCGCTGCCGCTCAGCGCCACCATCACCTCCCGCGTCGCATGCGCGTGACTGTTCCGGCGCGCCCAGCTTTCGTGGAGCGGATGCCGGACCGCCCGCTCCTCGGGCGGAACCGCCGTGCTGACCAGGCGCCAGCGCGCCGGCGCCAGGAGCAGCGCCCGCGCCGCCGGCGAAAACAGGGGCGAGGAGTTTGAGGAGGGTGTTTGCATCGCAATAAAAGGTAAGCCAGCGCAACGCCGAGCTATTGGCATCTGAGGAAAAGAGTGCTAGAGTTGTTTGGAAATGTCAACTCCTGTCAACACGAGGCGCCCTATGAAAAAGAAGAATTCCGGAACCGCTGCACTCCTGGCCGCCGAAGGCGGAGCCCGCGCCGTCACCCGCACCGCTCCCGCCTGGCCCGTCTCGGGCGACCTCGAAGTCGCCTGGATGGAAGGCGTGGTCCGCAGCGGCAAGTGGAGCTGGCTCGGCACCCACGAAACCGCCTTCTGCGGCGAATACGCCTCCTTCATCGGCGCGCGCCACTGCATCGCCCTCGCCAACGGCACCGTCACGCTCCAGTGCGCCCTGCAGGCCGTGGGCGTCGAGCCCGGCGACGAGGTCATCGTGCCCGGCCTGACCTGGTGCGCCACGGCCCAGGCCGCGTTCGATATCGGCGCGAACGTCGTCTTCGCCGACATCGACCTCGAAACCCTCGCCCTCGACCCGAAGGCCTTCGAAAAGGCCATCACGCCGCGCACCAAGGCGGTCATTCCCGTCCATCTCTACGGCTGCATGTGCGACATGGACGCCATCATGGCGATCGCCCGCAAGCACGGCATCAAGGTGGTCGAGGACGTGGCCCACCAGCACGGCAGCCGCTGGCGCAACCAGGGCGCCGGGGCGATCGGCGACGCCGGCAGCTTCTCCTTCCAGCAGAGCAAGGTGCTGACGTGCGGCGAGGGCGGCGCCATCACCACCAACGACGAGGAGGTCTACAAGATCGCCTACGCGCTCAAGCAGGTCGGCTGGGGCCCCGACGGCCAGGCCGCCAACCGCTACGGCCACAACTACCGCATCACGGAGATGCAGGCCGTCCTGCTCCGCGGCGGACTCAGCCGCCTGGCCGAGCAGACCCGGCTGCGCGAGGAAAACGCGGCCCTCATCCGCGCGGGACTGGCCTCCCTTGGAGGCCCCCTGCGCGCGGCCTTCCGCGATCCGCGCATCACCCGCCAGGCCTACTACGCCATGACCCTCTGCTACGATGCGAAGAAGGCGGGGGGGCTGCCCAAGGCCGCCTACGCCGCCGCGCTCGCCGCCGAAGGCTGTAGCCTCTACAGCACCTACTGGCCGGTCTATGCCGCCCCGCTGCTCAACCTCTACGATCGCACCAGCCCCGTCCCCTACCGCGACCCCAAGCGCGTGCAGAACTACCGCACGCTCAAGCTCGCCAACACCGAAAAGGCGGTCAACGAGACGGCGCTCGTCCTCTCGCACACGCATCTGCTGGGAAGCGCGGCCTACATCGGGGAGCTGCTGCTGGCCATTGAAAAGGTCAACGCCCGCCTCCCCAAGGTTGCCGCCTGGTGGCAGGCGAAACAGAAAAAGGCCGCCCAATGAAAATCGGGTTCGCCAAGATCGACATCACCCCGCGCACCGGCGTTGAGCTGAGCGGCTTCGGCCCCTACAACTTGCGCCGCTCCATCGGGGTGCGCGACCGCCTCTGGGCGCGGGCCATGGCCGTGGAGCTGGACGGCCAGCGGCTGATCCTGGTGAGCTGCGACCTGATCGGCTTGCAGGATTGGATCACCCGCCGGGTGCGCGAGCTGGTGCGGGAGCGCCGCGGCGTGGCGCCGGAATGCCTGATGCTGGCGTGCACCCACACGCACAGCGGACCGAACACCGGCGGCTACATCGGCTGGGGCGCCCCCGACGAGCCCTACCTGGAGCTCCTGCCGCAGCGCCTCGCCGAGGCTTGCTTCGCCGCGCTGGACAACGTGCAAGCGGCGGAAATCAGCCGCGCCACGGTTCCCTGCGAGGGCATCGGGCTCAACCGGCAGTACGATGTGGACGGCCCGCCGCTGGCCGACGTTCTCCGCGAGGAGTGGCGCCCCGCCAAGCCGGAGCTGACCGACACGACGTGCCAGGTGCTGCGCGTCTCGGCCGGGGGGAAGCTCCTCGGGTTCGTGAGCTACTTCGGCTGCCACCCGGTGGTCTGCTGCGCCGAAACGCGCTATTTCCATGGCGACTACTGCGGCGTGGCGACGAATCTCATCGAGCGCGAGCATCCCGGCTCGGTCGGCCTGTTCCTGCAAGGCGCCAACGGGGATGTGAACTCCTGCTGCGTCCACAAGCCGGAGACCGAGTCCCTCCTGGCGCTCGACGTGATCGCCGGCCGTTTCGCGCGCAGCATCCGCCAGGGATTGCGCGAAGCCGCCCCGCTGCTCGTGGATTCCATAGCGGCCCTGTCGCGCCCTCAGCCGTTCAGCCGCAAGCCCTTCGGGCTTGAAAAGCTGAAAGGCCTTCTCGCGGAGCAGGAGGCGCTGCTGCACGCGCCCGACGCTTCGGATGCGGCGCGCCCGGTCCGGATGGCCATGGTGTACGCCGTGGCCCTTCGCCGGATCATCACGGCGATGGAACTCGGCGAAACGACATCCCCGCCCCTCGAGCTTCAGGGATTCCGGATCGGCCCTCTCCTTCTGCTGGCCAGCCCGCTCGAAACATTCCAAGCCATCAAGAACGACGTGCGCACCCGGCTGGGCGATCCGTCGGCCCTGGTGATGAGCGTCACCAACGATACTCAGGGCTACGCCCCGGACCACACCACCGCGGCAAAGGGCGGCTATGCGGCGGACATGGTGCCCATGATCATGGGAACCCTGCCCTACGCCGCGATCCACGACGAGCTGGTGGAAGGCTTGACCTCCCTGGGCAAGGCGCTGTCCCGATAGCCATCGCGCCCACACCACAGGCTTGAGCCTACTCGTCAGTCCGGAAGTTAATGGCCGGAAGGCCTTCCTTGTTGAACAGCGTGAGGATGGGATTGGAAGACCAGCCGTAGCGAACGTGCCTCGGCACGGCCACCTCGGGCGAGGAGACCACCACGGTGTCGCCCTCGATCGCCGCATCGGCCCAGACAAACTTCTTGTCCTCGCCGGCCACCGCAAACCCGTTCGGCTTTGCAGGGCCCGGCTTGAATACCAGCCCGCCGCCGACATGGTTGAAATAGAGACGGGCCTGGTAATGCTTTTCGTCCTTGTCCGGCTGCTCTTTCGTCAGCTCCAGCATCATCTCGTTGTATTCCGGGCCTGAATAAACCAGGTCCTTTTCGCCATAGGCCAGGTGGCGCGCCACCAGCGACAGGCGGCGGCCCGCCTCCTGCTTGTTCTTGAAATGAATATTGGAAACGGGCTCATCGCCAAGGTCGGCCGCCACAACCAGCCCGGTGTTGGGCACCTTGCGGACGGTGCGCCAGTGCGCCTCCCGGATCTCCCCGTAGGCCGGCTCGACGGGCTTCGTCTGCTTTTGGTTGATCGTGGACTGGGTCACGGTCAGGAAGGGAAAATCGCCCACCTGGAACCGGTCGCGCCAGTCGGCGATCAGCGCCGGAAGCAGGCGGCGGTATTGCAGCCAGAACGGCCAGCTGGCGGCCCCCTGGAACCAGAGCGTTCCCTTGATGGCGAAAGGCGTCAGCGGCGCGATCATGCCGTTGTACATGGCGGTGATGGTCTTGTAGTAGCCCAGCTTCGGCCGGGGAAACGGCAGGGGGATGTCTTTCATCTCGGCCGACGGCCGGGCCTTCCAGATACCGCCCAGGCCGATCGCCTTGTCGTCGGACGCCGAGCGCAACATCATGTTTTTGGCATTGCCGCCAAAGCCGCCGGGCCCGTTGGTGTTGAAGACGGCCACGGTCAGGACATTGCTGCCCGGCTTCACATACGCGCCCTCGATCCCGTAACGGCGAAAGGCGCCCTTGCCCTGGGTGCAGCCAATCAGCGTTCCGTTGAACCAGGTGATGTCGCTATCCCTGATTTGTCCCAAAACGAGGGACAGCGGCTTTCCGGCCCAGGGCTCCGGGATGACCACGTCCTTGCGGTACCAGACCAGCCCGTCGAAGTTGGACAGCCCGTTTTCCTCCCAGGGCTTGTCCACCGGCATTTTCATCCAGTCGTTGGTCTTCACGTCCGCGGCGGCCGCCCATTTCTCAAGCTCGTTGAAATAGTCGGCGGCCGGATCGCCGGTTTCCGCGGCCAGCTTCTCCAGCTGCCCCTTGAAATCGAAGGGCATATACTTCCGCAGCCCGTCCCCGCTGATCCAGACCTCGGCCGCCGTCGCGCCGACGGAGCTGTGGATGAGTCCGACAGGAATCTTTTCGACCCGGGTGATCTCGCGGGCGAAGAAATAGCCCACGGCGGTAAAATTGCGCGCGGCCTCCGGCGTGCAGAGCTCCCAGACCGCCGGAACCGGAACCGGAACCGGCACGAGCGAGGGACACATGCCGACGGTGAACGAGCGGATCAGCGGGTTGGTCGCCTGCCTGGCCTCCTCTTCGCCGTTCAGGGAAAGACGGACCGGCCAGTTCATATTCGACTGGCCGGAGCAGAGCCAGACGTCGCCCGCCAGCACGTTAGTCAGCACCACCTGCCGCGTCGCCCCTTTAATGGTCAGCGTCAGGGGCCCGCCGGCGGCGAACGGGCCGATCTTCGTCATCCACTTGCCGTCCGCCCCCGCGACGGCGGTCGCGCGGGCTCCGCCGCCCAGGTTCTTCCCCGCCGGATCCTCCACCGTGATGGTGATGGTGTCGCCCGGCGTGCT